>JBCCZW010000632.1:0-2798 GCA_039186805.1 Verrucomicrobiota bacterium | reverse complement strand
GCCCTCCGGGCTCGGTACGCTCGAGAGCTACGGCCTTCGCCGCCTAAAGGCTATGCAGGCGAACCAGGGCACGCTTCGCCCTTCGTGGGGTACCACTAATCAGCTGTTCGAGTATTACCCAATGTGGCGCCAGCCGCGCGTAGCCCGGAGGGCGAAGCGTGGCGGAGAGGGAAGGAATCGAACCCACCTCGACAAGTAGTCTTGCCGACAACGGTTTTGAAGACCGCGGAGGCCACCAGGCGCTCTCTTCTCTCCTGTAGTGACTTTGAGCGATGCAAGGCCGGGAGGGTTCTGTCAATCGCAGGCGTTTGCAAAGCGGAAAAGTTGTTGACTGGGAACGGTGGAGCGTTGCCCTTCGGAAGTGGATACGCATTGATCCGGGAGACAACGCGCCCTATGGAACGAATCTATCTTGATTACAACGCCAGCACACCCATTGCGGATGAGGTTATTGCCGCGATGCAGCCTTTTTTGGCGGGCAATTTCGGCAATCCATCGAGCGGGCATTGGGCTAGCGAACTCCTCAGACCGTCGATCGAAAACGCTCGTAATCAAATTGCGGATACGATTGGGAGCAAGTCTTCGGAGATCGTTTTCACAGGTTCGGGTACGGAGGCGAGCAACTTGGCGATCAAGGGTTTGTTTTTCGAGGACTGGGGCCGACCGTTCCATGTGATCACTACTTCGGTGGAGCACGCGGCCACGCTCGCTCCTTGCCGTTTTGTCGAAACGCTGGGAGCGGAAGTCACGGTTTTGCCCGTCGACGGAACGGGGCAGGTGGACCCTGCCGCTGTTGAGCAGGCGATCAAGCCCCACACGAAGCTTGTATCCGTGATGCACGCGCAGAACGAGGTGGGCACTATTCAACCAATAGATGAGATCGGCCGCCTGACTCGCGAAAGAGGGATATGCTTTCATGTGGATGCGGCTCAGTCGGTTGGGAAAATTCCGGTCGATGTGGAAGCGATGAATGCGGATTTACTCTCTTTGACGGGCCAGAAGATCTACGGCCCCAAGGGCGTGGGCGCTTTGTATATTCGAGAGGGCGTGACTTTGAGCCCTTTGATTCATGGGCCGACAGCTCATGAGCGGGGTTTGAGAGCGGGAACGGAGTGCGCCGCCTTGAATGTCGCTTTGGGGCGAGCGTGCTCATTGATTCAAGAAAAAGAGATGGGCATGGATGATCGTTCGCGTTTGTTGCGAGATCGTTTGCGCGAGGGACTCATGGCCGCGTTTGGCGAGAGGATACTGTTGAACGGGCATGTAAAAGAAGGTCTGCCAAATACGCTAAACGTGAGCTTCCTAGACTTTACGGGCAGCGATCTACTGGCGAAGTGTCCTGTCATCGCTGCCTCGGTGGGGTCGGCTTGCCACTCGGGTTCGCATTCGGTGTCGCCCACTCTTGAGGCGATGGGCGTTGAAGAAAAAACCGCGTTGGGCGCGATCCGGTTCAGCGTGGGTCGTTACACCACCGAGGACGAAATCGACGAAGCGATAGATGTTTTAGGTCTCGTCCGCGAATAAATGCCAAGCTGGTTCGAGCAAGAAACCAGGGAGTTGCAAATCTGCCGATGAGCCGGGTCCCTGTTAGGAGCGAGTTTACCCAGGGAGGTTCTAATACCCCTCCGCTGGCAGCGATTCGAGGGTTTCTCGAACGTTTGCTAAGTCGCTGGTTTGGCTTCGCATGTCGGCTTTGCCTCGATCCGCCGGAGATCCGTAATTGAGAGTTTGTCTTCGTAGTCTCGCGTCTGCTGTAGACGAGGAATGAGCCTGATTGCGATTCGAGACGAGAGTTCTGTTTCGAGCGGCTAGCGGGACGGAGAAAACGGGTTTGGGACTATCGCTTGTAGAAACGAGGGACCGCTTTGCTGCGGATTGTTGCCTAGGAAGCTTTAATTTAGATTGAGACACAGTCGCATTAGTATTGACAGGCGAGTTTGAGGCCTATCGAAAATGGGTGTTCCAAAGATCAAACCACAAAAGATGAAACATAACCTAGCCGCACTACTGTGCCTCGCAGGCGCGATTCCGTTTTCCCAAACCTATTCTCAGCGGACTTCCGGTGATGCTGTCGACCTCGATGAGGTCCAGCTTAGAGGAGACGAAGACCAAAGCTCGGACTTTTTTCTGGAGCCAAGTTTCAACAGCAAGTTGCTCGCGTCCTGGGACCAGCTGCCTCGCTCGCTTGAGATCGTTACTGCAGAGCAGTTCGAGGAATTTGGGGCAACCAATTTGCAGGAGACGCTCAATTATACTACTGGCGTTTTCTCAGGTCCTTTTGGACTGGATACCCGTGTGGATAGTTTTCGAATTCGCGGGATCACTCCAGAGCAATATCAAGACGGCTTTAAGGCCAACTACGGCTTCTACAATCAGGCGCGTACCGAAATCTATGCAGTAGAGAGCGTCGAGGTGATTAAGGGACCTGCTTCCGCTCTTTATGGTCAGGGCGCTCTGGGCGGCATCATAAACACGAACTTAAAGCGTCCCAAGTCGGTGGTCTCGCGGGAAATCGATATTCAAGTCGGCTCGCATGATCGATACCAACTGGGTATTGATTTGACAGGTCCTGCAAATGAAGATGCTTCGCTCTTTTACCGTCTTGTCGCAATGACGCGGGAAAGCGATACCGAGGTGGACTACGTTAGCGACGATGCTGTAATGGTGATGCCATCGATCACCTGGCAGCCGGGCGAAAGGACCCGTTTCACCTTTCTAGCGAAGTATCAGGAGAACGACACGGGTTCTACCCTCCAGTTCATTCCCGACATTGACGGGGCTCCGGGGTCCTACCAAAT
>JBCCZW010000631.1:0-2799 GCA_039186805.1 Verrucomicrobiota bacterium | reverse complement strand
CCCGTATCCGCAATTTCAAGACCAGCCAGAAGCGACATGAGCGTGCTTTTGCCGCTGCCGGAAAAACCGATGACCGCAACGAACTCATTCTTTTCTACTGAAAGATTGATGTCCTTCAAGATTTCGGCCCGATTGCCTTCAGGCCCAAATCCGATTCCTGCGTTTCTAATTTCTAGATATGACATAATCGTATCCGGTTTTAGATTACAGCGCGGTTTCCGATCCGTCGAATGAGACGAAACGTTGCAGAACGATCATCATGCGATCCAAGAGGAAGCCGATAATCCCCACTACGAAACAAGCGTAGATAATGTTCGCGAAAGAGAATGAGGATCCATTTTGATACTCATCCCAAACGAACTTGCCGAGTCCGTCCGAAGACGATAGCGCTTCCGCCGCGATGAGAACCATCCAGCCCACTCCAAGAGAAATCCGCAGACCGGCGAAAACGAGCGGCAAAGCCGAAGGAATGATGATCTTCGTCAAGCGATCAAAGAAACCAAGGCGAAGTACACGGGCTACATTCAAGTGGTCCCTATCGATCGAAGATACGCCCAAGGCCGTATTCACGAGCGCTGGCCAAACCGCGCACATTGCAACCGTGCAAGCTGAGAACACCAAAGCTGGGTTGACGCCGAGAGAGCCGATGAAAGGCAAGCTATTGAAAAAGAGGAAGAAAGGATGCGACTCTGGATCTGGGAAAAACGCTCCCACAATGATCTGGAAAATCAAGAGCCATACAACCGGCGACACCGGCTTGAAGATCGAAATGATTGGCGTTAAGCAAGCCATCGCGATCTTGTTGAGTCCGCAAAGGATGCCAATTGGAATCGCAATCAAGGCAGCCAGTATGAATCCTACGAATACAGTGAAAAGGCTTCGCTTTACCTGGAGGTAAACCGTCATCGCCGAGGCGTATTGCTGACCGCTCAGGCGATCGACGCTTTCTTCTAAGCGGATGACTGACTTCGCTTCCTTCAAGGAGTCCTTAGCAGTTGTGGCCGCCGCAAGCTTCTCCTCTTGAGCAGCGAGCTTTTCCTTGGTTTCTGCCACCTTAACTGATCGGTTATCGTCAGAAAGGAAGCCTTGTCGCTTCTTAAGAAACTGGATCTCGTCCGCTACGGCATTAACATCAAGACGTGCCTGCTCCATCGGCTTGTACTTCTCGGAGCGAATCGCGTCAATCTGGTCTTTGTAAACCGACTCGGCCGCCCGACCCTCGTCAAAAAGTTGATCGTCTTCTTTCATCGCCACTACCAAATCCGCGGGTCCTGCCTGGCCAGCCTCGATCTTGGCAGCCAAATCATCCAGGCCTTTCTTGCGTTCAGAGCGGGCGGCACGGTTTTCGTCTTTCAAAACGTCGAGCTTCTCGCTGAGAGGATCGATTCGGGCCTTAAGCTGCGCTTCATAATCCGCCTCGTGGCCAGCAAGGGTCTCTTCTAGAACGTCAAGCTCAGTCTGACGCTTAACCATCAGAGCTTCCACTTCTGCTAGAGCCTGCTCTCGCTCCGCTCCAACCAAGAGAAAGTCAGACTCTTTGGACTTTTCGCGCTTACTAAAAGTATCGTTGATTTTAGCCGAATCCAGAACGATGTCCGGCGTCGGCACCTCGCCCGACTTGGTCTTGTGGTTCGGCGCCACCACCCACCAAAGTCCAACACAAGCGGTAATGAACAAGATCGGGATGATCAAAAATTTGGTAATCGATTCGACCTGCTTTTTTGGCTCCTCATTGAAGGCCAGCCGTACTATAGGATCGAATACGGTGAACCCGGTAACATCCAGAAATCTCAGGATCCGGTACTTAATTTTGTCTGCTGTTTTCTCAGCCATGATGCAAGAATGGTTAAAGTAAAATTCAGTCGGAGTTGAAATGCAGGAGAGGCCTTACGTCTCGATAGGCTTATCAGGATTGAGGAATAAAACCTCTCCCGCAGAAAGTGCGTCAGTTCAGATAATCCTAGGATTCCTCTTTATTTCCGATGGTGTGGGAGTTGATGTACCCAATTGGGTCTCTTCCATCGTAAGTGATGCCATCGATAAAATCGCTGGTTGCAGGCTTATAGCCGTCAGTGTCCCAAGGGATTTCGCTTTCTTCGATGTGTCCTTCCTCGAGAAGGTGCTTCGCAGCTTCGAGGTAGACCTCTGGAAGGTAAACCTTCTTCGCAGTCTCGTGGTACCAGTCGGCTGACTTCGACTCCGTTATTTGACCCCAGCGGCGCATTTGAGTGAGGAACCAAATTCCGTCAGAGTACCATGGATACGTAGCGTGTCCCTTGAAGAACACATTGAAGTCAGGCATCTCGCGCTTATCGCTCTTCTGGAAGTAGAAGTAGCCTGTAATGGAATTCTTCAATACATCGTAATCCGCTCCCACGTAGTTCTTCTGAGAGAGGATACGGCAAGCTTCTTCGCGGTTGGGGAAGTTTCCATCAGAGTCTACCGCGTCGAGCCACTTGCCAGCGCGTGTCAAAGCTTTCACTACAGCGATGTGAGTGTTTGGATTTTCATCTGCCCACTTCTTAGTCACGCCGAATACTTTTTCGGGATTGTTCTTCCAGATATCGTAGTTCGTCGTAACCGGAACCCCGATACCCTTCGCAACCGCTTGCTGATTCCAAGGCTCGCCCACGCAGTAAGCGACGTTCTTGCCGGACTCGAGCGTTGCTGGCATTTGAGGAGGAGGAGTCGTGGAGAGCTCGATGTCTCCATCTGTCATGCCCTTGATATCAGTCGAAGTGTACATGCCGGGGTGGATACCCGCAGCAGCCAACCAATAGCGGATTTCGTAGTTGTGGG
>JBCCZW010000630.1:0-2801 GCA_039186805.1 Verrucomicrobiota bacterium | reverse complement strand
CGGAGTCGAACCGACGACCTACTCATTACGAATGAGTTGCTCTACCAACTGAGCTAGGGCGGCCTCCTTCTCTTGAAAGAGAGGACAGATGGTTGTTTTTGCATTTCGAAACGCAAGCAGAAATTGAACCAGACAAAAGCCGCTTCAAGCTTGCTTGGAAATCGTCAAACCCTTGTGTTTTCCTCGTGAGCAACGAGCAGATAACCATACGCTTCTATACTGAAAATCTTCACCTCGACAACGGAGAGCTGACCTGCGGCACGGTCTCTTGCACGAACGGGGAACCCTTGGAGATCGCGCGCGGCGAGCAACAATCGGATGCGATCGCCCTTCCTCCTCGAGCTCACATTGCGCTGGGGCGTTTCGATCCTCATGTCCACTTCCGGGAAGCGGTCATCCCAACTCGCGATGAAGTCGAGGAATACGGGCCCGAAGGCGTCGAATACGAGACCCTCGTCGCCTCAATCAAATCCGCCAACGCGCTCTACGACATCGAGCGTGGCTGCCTTGCTGCCCTAAAAGGCGGCGTCTCGGCAGTGGGCGCGATGGGCAACACTCCCTGGGGTCCTGTCGGAGCCTACCGCCACCAACGCTCGCAAAAGCTGCACGACGAAAAAGGCCTCATCCCCGTTGCTCTTTGGCCTCGTATGGAACCCAAATCGTATCCGATCTCTGGACACGAAGGCAAAGACTTCGGATCCACATTCGGCGGCTCCGGCCTCACCGGCGAAACCCGCAAGCAGATGTACGCTCTCTGGAAAGGCGAAGCGGTATCCTACCACAACGACCAGGCCCGTAATGACGAAACGATCAGAGAATTCAAGGATCGCGTTAACCCAAACGAAATCCTTTTGCACCACGAATACTTCAACGGCGAGACCGTCCTCGCCTGCCAAGCCGAAACAATCGCTCTCGCTCGCGAAGTCGGCATATCCAGCCTCCTCGCGCGCCACATACCCACTGGACCCGCCCTGCAGCAAATCTCCGACGCCTCCCGAGAAGGCGCTCTGAAGCTTCCCGCCGAAGTGGGTCTCGACTACGTCTACTGGTGCCGCGAACGCCTTCTCGCCCAGAATAAAGAGACTGCTCTTCTCAACTACCGCCGTCCTGCGCATCCAAGCTTAGAGGATCAGCAGGCGCTCATCGAACTGACTCGCGACCTAGTCCGTTCCAACTACCCGGTCTTCTTTGGCACAGACCACGCCCCCCACTCTCTAGAGGCTAAAGCCTTCAAGAACGGCCTACCCGGCAGCCCTGGTACCCGCAATATCGAGCACAGTCTTCAATTTTACATGGAGCTGAAATACCGCTACGATTATAGCTGGGTGGACATCGATCGCCTCGCTTCCATCAATCCCGCCAAACACATGGCTCAATTTATAGACTACCCACTCGAAGTCGGGTCGATGGAAAACGGAGCCATGGCCAACCTCTCCATTTTCGACCCGGATGCAGCTTATCAAGTCGATGAAGTCAAGCTCTCGAAAGAGCTTCAAGATCCCTACTACCATAGCGCGATGACCGGCGAAGAGGGATTGCGGGGGCAAATGCTTTATACCGTCTCCAACGGACGCGTTTGGGACGTTCGAGGCAGACCTAAATCCATGAACTAAAAGGGATTAACCCTCCTAATGCAATTTTGTCAAAATTCACATTGACGGAGGGCGGTCCCCTTCTATTGTCCCGTACTTCTTCGACGATCTGCCCCGCAGAACGAGGGAAGGCGAGATAGCTCAGTTGGTAGAGCAGAGGACTGAAAATCCTTGTGTCCCCGGTTCGATTCCGGGTCTCGCCACCACTTTTAAACCGCAGCCAATCAAGGGTTTGCGGATTTTTTGTGCATTTTCCCCAATGTAGCATAAAATTTCGTGGTGCACGTATGGTGCATTCTTTCGTTCAATGACACGCTCTGAAGCTCAAATGCTCACCTATTCAATACACCCCCGGGGATGTTAATATGCAGTAAGGGGGCGGGCATGAGAGGAGTCACCCCACACAAACACACCTTCAAAACTTCAGTCCGCCGCTTCTACTATTCTCCAGTTCAGCCTCAGGCATTCGAGGGCTAGTCAATTGGGATCCAGGGATCATCAGTAAACTTTGGGAAGACTTCCTCGGTAAGTTCAAAAGCTGAATTGATGCACTTGTCAGTTGGTTCAGAGATAGCTCCTCGGGGGTAACTTGGTAGATTTCCAAACACCAACTCTCCATCCCTTGATCTCACAATACCTCTTTTACCACGAGATTTCACTATTTGGCCTACGGACACCCCTTCGTTATCCATTACCAGGCATCTACACTCAGTTTTATCGAGTGGATATATGATCTCAACTTTTTCAAAGAATAAAATCTCAATTTTGGTATCCGGCCCAGCCGGAGGAGTAGGCACAAGGGCATCTACAGATTCTTCACCTAGTTCAATCAAGGAAATGCGCTGTTCCGAACTAGCAAGATCCACGAAGTGCATATCTACCGCTGGCGTGCCTTCTGCCTCGACCCTTAGCCTTACAGTCCTTCCATTTGATTGGTACACATTTGAGGGAGTTACGCTATCGGTTAGGTCTGGGCCTGGTGCAAGTGCTGGAGGGTCGGCGCTGTTTCGGGCACCTGACGGTCGAGGAAAACATCGTCGCCGGCGCCTATTCGAGGCGTCTGTCGAAGACCGAAATCAAAGACGAGCTTGAGAAAATCTATTCCTATTTCAACCGTTTGAAGGATCGCCGAAAAAGCCAGGCGGGATATACCTCGGGCGGTGAGCAGCAAATGGTTGCCGTGGCCCGGGCGATGATGGCCAAGCCGCG
>JBCCZW010000629.1:0-2804 GCA_039186805.1 Verrucomicrobiota bacterium | reverse complement strand
TCGCAAACCGAAAGGTGGCTAAAGGTATGTCCGATATTCGGAAAGGTTTGGAGATTCCATTGCCCGTCGCGATAATAGGAGACTGCTGCATGGTTTTGATGCGAACCTGAGATCCAGACGATTCCCTCTTCATCGCAAAGGATGCTATTTGGACTGTCGATTACGCCGTCTTGAGCGCTGTATGCAGTCCACTTGCCGGTGGAATAGTCATGGACTATCGCGCGTTTGTCTTTGTGCAGAAACCATGCTCTGCCCATTGCGTCATCGTCGCAGAAGATCAGATTTTCATAGGTAAGCCAGCGGTTTTCGGAAAGATCTACTGTGACGGACTTGCTTCGCCAGGCGCTGAGCATGATTCGCTCGTTGGCGAGTTGGATAACGAAGGGGTATCTTGTCGGTATCGGGTAGTCTTTTAAGTGAATGGAGCTCCATCTCCCCTCTTTGAATATGCATATGTAAGGGAGTTGGATTGCAATTAAGCTATCATCGCTAGGCCCGGCGCTCAGGCTCGTGAATCGGTTCGGATCCAAAACTGAGGGAAGCGTTATGTATCTCTCTTTGATTCCTTTCTCAAATTCATAAGCGATGTGGCGCCTTTGTCGACCGATAGCGTGGGCCCAGATTTCTCCGTCGGATCTTTTCAAAAAGTGAGCGGGGCCTTTTTCTGGGAATGAGCTAATAATTTTTCTTTGAGTAGTCCTCAATTCTGCGTTCTCGCCCTCGACGGCGTAGACTGCCAGTTCACGGGGCTCGTTGCCGATGCACCAGAGGTGATTGCGGTCGTCGGCAATTAGAGTCGCGACCGAATCGAATTCGCCCGGGATTCTTCGGGCCTCGCCTCGGGAGATTTTGTATAGTCCGCTTTCGAGCCCTACCCAAATGGTACCATCCGCCGTTTCTGTAATTGAAGTGCTGATACGGGAGTTTTCCGTTACATCTAAAAGGGCCCTCCATTGCCTATCTGGTCCGAGGACGGCCAAGACTTCTTCTTTGAGGAGGTATAGACTGCCGTTCTTCGCTAGGTGAACATCCTTTGATTTTCTCTTAAATCTTGGTTCTGCGGGGAAGGGGAATACTGTCGCCTCTTGTCCGTTGTAGAATACGACGGCATCGAAAGAAGCCAGCCAAGCGTTGCCTTCCCGATCAGTATCGCCGCAGGTGAATTCGCGGTCTACTTTTGGGTTGAATTGAGCCCATCGCCACAACTCAGTCATAGGTTCCACCTTTAAGGGAGCGAAGGGCTCTCCTGCGTTTAGCCAGCCGAGCATAGAACTTACCGGGAGCAGACAGAAGATGCAGGCTCTTAGGGCGCTTGTTTTGGGATAGCTTCTAGTGAATGTAGACGCGATCTTCGATCGCTTTACGCGGTCGATGATCGCGCTCGCAATTTCAAAATCGATTTCACGCATAATCTACAACGCTTCTTGGACATTCTCTCGGGGATTTGCGATGGCTCCACGCCGATCTACCTAGTCTCTGAAGCGCATTCACGTTGTAGCCCATCGCCGTAACTCATGTAAGATCATGCTTCTTAGCGAATTAGAGTCAAATCTTCCGTTTTCGAATCGCGGAAATCTGAAGCGTCTTTGATGCTCCTGAGGTGGAGCGCCTAGAAGTTGCGGTTACTTCATCAGGTCGATGGATTTGTGGGATTCGCAATTTCGAAGGTATTTTAGCCAATCCAATGTAAAGGATTGCTCTCTGGTTCAACTTTTGTGCGCAGGGACTCAAGTTGTTGATGATCCGTCGCTAACGAATTCGAATGGGGAAGTGTTAGCTGAGCGAAAAGAAGCCCTGTTAGGTAAGAGTTTGATCAATGCTTGGAAGGCCGATGCGTTGCGCCCCACGACCGTCAAATCACTCGAAGACCTAGCCAGGCTGGCTGGGGTCTCGAAAGCGACAGCTTCTTACGCGTTGCGAGGAGGTTCGTCCCAGATTCCGCAGTCAACCTGCGAACGCATAAAAGCTCTAGCGGTAGAGCACGATTACCGTCCGAACCAGCTGGTAGCAGCTCGTATGTCGGAAGTGAGCAAAGGGGGTAAGTCTCCAGCTAAGGTAGGAATTGCGTTTGTGAGCCCGAGGCCTTTGACGGAGGTAATGGCCGACGCGAAAACTCCAATTGGGCTCTATTATCTTGGGGCTCTCGAGAAATCCAAGGAATTGGGATTCGAGCTGAATTTCGTATCTCTTCCACAGGATTGCCCTGACTTTCCTCGACTGGGGCGGAAGCTTGCATACCTTGGAGTGGAGGGCGTCTTACTTGCCCCACCGATGGAAGTCTATCCGGTGGAAAACGACGAGTTTGGCTGGGATGATTACTCTTTGGTTTCAATCGAGCATGGCTTCATGCCTCTGAATATTAACGCGGTCTGTAATGATGAATTCGAAACCATATCGCGCGCGATCGAGCTCATCGGAGAAAGGGGAATCGAGAAAATTGGAATTGCGATCAGGACGGCTCAGGATAGGCGCGTGAAGCAGATTTGGAAGGCGGCATTCCTGGCTCGCCAAGCTCTAATTCCGGAAGACAGGCGTATCGGACATTTTATTACGGACGCTTGGAGTAAGGAGGGTTTTCTGGATTGGTTTAAGTCTAACCGCCCAGAAGTTATTTTGTGCGTGGATGACGAACCTATGCGGTGGTTGGAGGAAGAAGGCGTCCATGCGCCTGAGAATATCGAATTCCTATCGCTATTCTGGCTACCTAATCGCCCCCGGTTAGCCGGGTATTATCAGAACCATAAGACGATGGGTAGAGCGGCGGTGGAATTGCTTTCCGAACAATTGTACCGCAACGAGCGCGG
>JBCCZW010000628.1:0-2805 GCA_039186805.1 Verrucomicrobiota bacterium | reverse complement strand
GCTTCCATAATTCTAAATACGTTTGTCGCGTTTACGGGACTGCAAATCAGTCTCATTTGCAGGAGAAAACTGGAATAATTCTAAATATCAAGAACTAATTGTAATGATTCCAAATAAGAGTTGGCAGGCTCCCTCAAAACGCTGCTCTGCGTGGTCCCAGTTAAAGAGGGAAAATCTCATCGTTAACTAAGAGCTCACTTCCGATTCCAATGCTAGGGTTTTCTTGATTAGCAGAGCCGATGAAAATGACGTTTGTTGCGACAGATTTGCGGTGAAGGTGTCTCTATTTGCTGGCGTCACGCGTTATTGGGACGCATAGAGCTAAGGTAAGTAGAATGAGCAGTGACGACAGTTCGGGAAGTTTTTTAAAGAGGGGCGTAGTAAGCGCGATGGGAGTTGGACTAGGTAGCTGGTCGCTTGACGGCATTACCTTTGAAAGCAATTGGGATTTGCTGTGGGCCGTACTGAGTTTGGGGATACTCTCGGCGATCGTAAAGCCGATCTTGGTGTTATTCACTTTGCCTTTCGTGTTTTTGACTTTGGGTCTCGGACTCCTATTGATCAATGCGGCGCTCTACCTCCTGGTGGGACAGATCGTGCCTGGCTTTCATGTGCAGGACTTCTGGGCGGCATTTTGGGGCGCCTTGATCGTGACCCTATTAAATGGCGTTTTCTCTGGTTGGATCAAAGGGCAGCGCAGAAGGGTTTCCTTCATGAAGGTCGACCGTTCCTCGCGAAAACGCGGATCGCGTCGTATTTCGCGGGACGACGATGTGATCGATATCTAGTCGTGGTCCATTGCCGATTTTCGGATTGGGGCTAGACATAGAAGCATTCACGAACTAGCTGGTTCGTCTTTCCTTAATCCGTTCAGTTTTATGGCAGAGACAGCTTACGATCTTATTGTTATTGGAGGTGGTCCGGCGGGCTACGCAGCGGCGATTCGCGCGGGGCAGTTGGGCAAGAAAGTCGCGTGTATCGAAGTGGAACGCGCGGGCGGCACCTGCTTGAATTGGGGATGCATTCCCAGCAAAGCTCTCCTCAAGAGCGCCGAGCTGATGAATTATACGAAGAAGGCGGAAGACTTCGGGATTACGATCGGCTCTGTCGACTATGATTTCAGCAAAGTTATCAAGCGTTCGCGCGGCGTCGCGGAAAAGATGGCGAATGGAGTGGAGTTTTTATTCAAAAAAAACAAGGTCGACTACATCCTAGGTAAGGCGTGTTTGACGGCGGCAGGAATGGTTGAGATCACCGAAGGCGAGCACAAAGGCAAGTTTTACAAGGCGACTAACGTCTTGATCTCCACAGGGTGTCGGGCTCGCCAATTGCCGTTCCTTCCGGTGGAAGGCGAGAAGGTGATGACTTCACGGGAAGCTCTGGAGATGAGCAAGCAGCCTAAATCGGTAGCGATCATTGGCTCCGGGGCCATTGGTGTGGAGTTCGCATATTTTCTGAATTCCTTTGGTACGGAGGTCACGATCCTCGAAATTATGGATCAGTTGGTTCCCGTCGAAGACGAGGAAATCGCCAAGGCTCTGGAGCGAGCTTTCAAGAAGCAGAAGATTAAGTGCGAGCTGTTGATCAACATTAAGAGCGCGGAAACTACAAGCGATGGCGTTAAGATCGTCTATGAGAAGAAGGGTAAGGAAATCGCGCTTGAAGTTGAATCTGTGATACAGGCGGTTGGCGTTCAAGCGAATCTGGAAGGGGCTGTATCTCCAAGATTGAAGCTTAACACGGATCGCGGTTTCTTGGTCGTCGATGAGAACTACGAAACTAATGTTAAAGGCGTTTTTGCTGCCGGAGATATCATTGGCCCGCCGACCCTGGCTCACGTAGCGACTTACGAAGCGGTTCAGGCCGTAAATGGGATGTTTAGCGTTGGCGCTCCTAAACGCGTGACGAATTTCCCTGGGGCGACTTACTGTCAGCCTCAGATTGCGAGTACTGGAATCACGGAAAAGAAGGCAAAGGAGGAAGGACTCGATTACAAAGTGGGTAAGTTTCCTTTTTCTGCCTCTGGCAAGGCGGTCGCTGCGAATGCTTCCGATGGATTCGTCAAATTGATCAGCGATTCGAAAACGGGAGAAATTCTCGGAGCGCATATCATTGGTTCGGATGCGACGGAGTTGATTACAGAATACTGCCTGGCGATGGAGATGGAAGGGACGACGGATGAAATCCACGGTACAATCCACGCTCACCCGACCTTGAGCGAGGCGCTCGCTGAAGCTGCTGCAGATACTCACGGCGAGGCGATCCACATCTAGTCGCCTTGGAGCTAAAATTTAGGATTCAGCCGAATTCCTACTGGACTTTCAGAAGTCGTGATCGAGAATCGCGGCTTCTTTTTTGATCGGGCCTAGTAGCCTGATTTTAGGTCCTCGTAGTTCAATGGATAGAGCACTGGTTTCCGGAGCCAGGAATGTGGGTTCGAATCCCGCCGAGGGCACCATACTGAACGACAACGGCTGCGTTCCTGCTTTCTGTGGATACGAATGAGAAGTCGCAGGGACGGGAAACCCAAGGGTTCGACGGAACGAGCTTGCGAGTGAAGATGGGTAAACGGAAAGTTTGGGACGAAGTCCTGAGCGAAGCGAATCAATCCCGCCGAGGCGCCAGGTTTTGGAGGTGTGGTCTTAGGGAGTCTTCTCGCCTAGAAATATGGGTAAGTTGCGGCGCCTGAGAGCGAGTTTTCGTAGGGCTATTTCTGAATCTACGTAGTTTTTACTCTATTGAGAGCTTGGAGGTTTGCATTTTCATGGGTAAGGAGCAAATTGCTGCGTTTTCCTTTATCTGAAG
>JBCCZW010000627.1:0-2816 GCA_039186805.1 Verrucomicrobiota bacterium | reverse complement strand
CTTCGCGCAGGTGGCGGATCGCCGCTACGATTCCGGCGTTTATGCTCAATATGAATTTTCCGGCAACAGCAGCGCTCCTGCAGATGTATTGGAAAAACTTCGCTTGAACAAATTGGTATCGCACAAGATTATCCAAAAAGCGTAATCCTGCTTTTTGTGAATCTTAGCCCCATTTCTTCATGCCTAACTTTAATAAAGTTCTCTTGATGGGAAACCTGACGCGCGATCCGGAACTCCGGGTGACGCCGAAGGGTACCTCGGTATGCCAGTTCGGCATGGCCGTTAACCGCGTTTTTCGTGGAGAGGGCGGAGAGAATCAGGAAGAGACGACCTTTGTGGACGTCGAGGCGTGGGGACGACAAGCGGAGGTGATTTCCAAATACGTTCTGAAGGGAAATCCTCTGTTTGTGGAGGGTCGTTTGAAGTTCGATTCTTGGGAATCGAAGACAGGCGAAAAGCGCAGCAAGCTCAAGGTCGTCGTAGAAAACATGCAGCTAATGGGCGGACGCAGTGGGGGAGGCGAAGGCGGTCCTCAAGGCGGCAGCCGCTCTGCGATGGACGAGCACGCGCCGGCTCCGCGTCAGACTCAAGCGCCGGCTCCCTCGAGCGACGACATCGAGGAAGACGTGCCCTTCTGATTTATTTACACCATTAAACCAAAGCCGCGGCGTTCAGGTGAGCGTCGTATTCAAATTTTCAACACCAATAACATTTCAACACTCGCAGTACCATGGCTAACAGCGAAATTCTCCTTATCGAACCAGTAGAAGGACTTGGCGCCGAAGGCGATCAAGTGAAGGTAAAGGCAGGCTTTGCCCGCAACTACTTGCTGCCTCAAAAGAAGGCGGTTCCCGTTACTCGCGCAAACCGCAAGCAAATCGAGGCTCTCAAGGAGCGTCGCGTGGCTCGCGAAGCGAAGAACCTCGAGGACGCGAAGGCCCAAGCGGCGGCGATCGGAAAGACTCATTTCGCGATCGCGGTGAAGACTGGCGATTCCGGCAAGATGTTCGGCGCGGTTACAGCAGCTAATGTGCATGAAAAGCTCGTCGAGTCCGGCATCGAGTTGGATAAGAAAAAAGTGTCTCTCGAGAGTCCAATCAAGGAATTGGGTCAGCACTCAGTTAAGATCAAGGTTCATGCTGAAGTTGAAGCTGAGCTAAAGTTCGACGTCGTTTCCGAAAACCCAATCGTCGAAGATGAAGCCGGCGAAGAGGAGTCGGAAGATTGATGATTGTTATCGGCTTGTAGGTTACGAATGCCTGATAAGCCTAGTATATTTCCGTCCAAGGAAGCGGCGATCAATCAGCCGATCAGCTCGCAGGCGCTTGCCAATGCTGGCCGGTCGTTGCCCCATAGCCCTGACGCCGAGAAAGGCATTCTGGGCTGTTGTTTAATTGATCCCGCTGAAGTGATCTCGCGTTGCCAGGCATCTAAGTTGCCGGCGATTGCTTTTTACGGGGTAGCGAATCAGATCATTTATGAGACCTGTATCGAGACTTTCGAAAAGAAGGGCGTGCTCGATGTGCGGGTGCTGGCCGAGGAGCTGAACAGTAGGGGAAAGCTGGAAGAGTGCGGGGGTCCGATGTACGTGATGGACCTTGCTGCGACGATTGAGACGACGGCCCATGCGAACTATTTCTTGGAGGTGGTTCGCGAGAAATACATGCTGCGTCGATTGATTGCAACGGCGACTAAGACGGTGACGGCTTGTTTCGAGCCGATGGTCGACGGTGGGATGGAGAAGTTTGTCGACGATATTGAAAAGGAGATTTTCGCTATCAGCGATGACCAGGTCGGAGATACCTCTCAGCCGATCAGTAATTCGGTGGATTCGGCGGTTAATCTGATCAGCAAGTTGCTCGCGGGGAGGGGAGAGCTTGTGGGCACGTCGTCTGGGTTTATCGACTTGGACAAGATGACTTACGGACTGCATGGCCAGGAAATGGTTGTTTTGGCGGCTCGTCCCTCGATGGGTAAGACCAGCTTGGCGATGAATATTGCGGAGCACGTGGCTTTGCCGGCGAGAGATATGAAGAGTGGCAAGGGCGTTTTGGCCTTTAGTTTGGAAATGAGCGCCGAGCAGCTTACGATGCGTATGTTGACTTGTCGCGCCAAGGTGAGTTCGCAGCGCTTGCGTGAGGGTTTCGTAAATAAAGAGGAGCAGCAACGTTTGGCTCAGGCGGCCAAGGAGCTTAAGGATTACCCTCGGATTTGGATCGACGATAGTTCGCAAGTAACGATCAATCAACTCCGTGCCAAGGCGCGGCGGGTCTTTGCTCGTTCGAGCGACGAGATGGGACTGATCATCGTGGATTACCTGCAATTGATTGCTGGAACTGATCCAAAAATGCCGCGCGAACAGCAAATTGCTGAAATTTCTCGCGGTCTAAAAGGTTTGGCGAAGGAACTGAATGTTCCCGTTATTGTTCTAAGTCAGCTTAATCGTGACTCCGAGAAAGAAAAACGCCAACCCAAGCTGTCCGACCTCCGCGAATCAGGCTCGATCGAGCAAGACGCCGACGTGGTTTTACTTTTGGCCCGTCCAAAAGATGCAGGGGACGATTTTTCGGTTGCTGCGGACGCGGCTGACCTGATTATAGCCAAGCATCGTAACGGCCCTGTTGGAGAAATTAAGCTAACCTTCCGAAGAGACTATACCCGCTTTGAAAACTATACGGAATAACCTTACCCACTTGTTTTCCTATGCCTTCATGCTGAGCGCATGCTTAGGCGTTTCCTCAACCTTTGGGCAAGAGGCTGAGAATGAAGAACCCGAGCAACCAAAAGTATTCATCCGTAAGATAGTGGTGAATTTT
>JBCCZW010000626.1:0-2818 GCA_039186805.1 Verrucomicrobiota bacterium | reverse complement strand
TCAGCCCCGGTAGATGCCGGGGCTTTTTCGTCTAGGCTGGGCGGTTGAACCAGCTTATTCGATTTCCAGTTTTCCGTGGGGAGGAGTTACTTTTATTTTATGCGGGCACGCAATTGACGATCTGCGTTTGGGATCGGTCTTAAGACTGAGGCTTGGGCGTGAAATTGTCCCGAAACCATCTGAGGTAAGCGTGCGCTTCGAGGACGGTATGGCGAAGGGTTTCCTCTTCTGGAGGCATGGAGTCTTCTTCAAGCGTGTCGGCAACGTCGGCCCATAGGTAGCCGTATTCCGAGACGGTATTGGTTTCGAGAATCTTCTTAAAATCGATTTCGTCTTCCGCCTTTTCGCCGCCGTGGCACTGGATGCAGTACTTTTCCAGGAAATCCCGGGGACCTTCTTTGAAGTCAATTGGCTTCTTTTCGGGTGATTTCTCTGCTGCAAGGGCAAATGTGGCGAAAACGGATATTATGATCGGGAAAAGTCGCTTGAGCATAGATCGCGTCGATTGAGATAAATGATCCGTTTCCGGGTAGGCGAGGAGAGGCAAGAATATTGGACAGCCAAGAAAACGAATCGAACACAGGCGTGGCGTAGGAAATTGATCTTCGAACGCTATAAACCTGCCTATGCGCTATTTGAATTCGAGAACATTCACTTTAATCTTCGCCGTGGTTGTAGGGACTGCTTGGGGAACTTCTGCTACGAAGCCCAACATCGTCTACATCCTGGCTGACGACTTGGGCTATGGAGATGTGAGCAGTTATGGTCAGAGCCGCTTTGAGACGCCGCACATTGATCGATTGGCGAGAGAAGGGATGCGGTTTACTCAGCATTATTCTGGGAGCACGGTATGCGCTCCGGCTCGTTGTACGCTTATGACGGGCTTGCACACGGGGAATGCTCCGATTCGCGGAAATGGAGAAGTTCAGCCCGAGGGGCAGCAGCCGATGCCGGCTGATACCTTTACGATCGCGAAATATCTGAAAAAGGCAGGCTATGCGACGGGGGTATTCGGAAAGTGGGGATTGGGCTATCCGGGCAGCAGCAGCGAACCGCTGAAAATGGGTTTTGATCGGTTTTATGGATACAATTGCCAGCGGATCGCTCACTCCTATTACCCGGCCTTTCTATGGAATGATGACAAGCGGGAGTTTCTTTGGGGAAACGTCGCTTCGCATACGCGGGACTACGCTCCGTACTTCATTCATGAGCAGGCAATTGAGTTTATCCGGGAGAATAAGGATCAGCCCTTCTTTTTATATTATGCCGCGATTCAGCCCCATGCAGACATGATCGCTCCCGAAGACTACATGGATAAGTTTCGTGGCAAGTACTTGCCGGAGAGCGAGAATAAGGGAGGCAGTTATATTCCGCAGCCGGAGGGGCATGCCGCATTTGCGGCGATGGTCAATGTGCTGGATGATCATGTGGGCGGTGTGCTGGAGGAGTTGGACCGCTTGGGCTTGAGGGAAAACACGCTTGTGATTTTTGCTTCGGACAACGGTCCTCATACGGTGGGAGGACACAATCCGGATTACTTCGACTCGAATGGAATCTATCGCGGCTATAAGCGCGATTTGTATGAAGGAGGTATTCGGGTGCCGATGATTGCGTCGTGGCCTGGCACTGTCGAAAGCGGTGCGGTTACGGATCATGTATCCGCTTTTTGGGACATCTTGCCGACTGCGGCTGAACTGGTAGGCGAGCCCTTGGAGGCAGAAGTCGACGGGGTTTCGATGGCACCTACCTTGACGGGGAAGGGAACCCAGAAGGGTCGTGATTATTTGTATTGGGAGTTTCCATCGAGGGGAGGTCGGATCGCATTGAGGCAAGGGAATTGGAAGGCGGTACGGTATAATGTATCCAAAAATCCAGATGCGCCGGTACAGTTGTTCGACCTTTCTAAGGACCCTAGCGAAGAAAACAATGTCGCAGGGAAGCATCCGGAGGTGGTTGAGCGCTTGGCGAAGCTAATGGCGGAGGCGCGTCAGACTCCTGAGATCGATCGCTACCGACTTTGGAAAAACTAGGGCGGCCTAAAGTGCATCGATCCATTGGCCGCCGCCGCTTTTTAGCTTAGCGATTTGTGTCGTTTTCACCAGCGACGACAATGCTAAGAGATGAGTGTTCGCAGATCGGATAGTTTCTTTGAGGGAGGTTTGCGTGAACGTGGGCGTACCCACTTTGCTGGGACGGATGCTGTAGGGTTTTACCTCTCGGAGGGTTTTATGAAAGGCAATCGCCCATGAGCGAATTGCGGCATATTGTGTTGGATTCCGATAAAAGGGGCGTCGACTTTGGCGTTTTTCATCACAGGCGGTATTGTTGGTGAAACAAATAGAAAGATGAAAGTATCAGTATCCCTTGTCGTCTTTGCCTTGACTGCATGCGTTGCCTTGGCAGCTGAGAAGAACTGGAAAATCGAGACGGATGCCGATTGGCGTCAGAATAGAGTGTTGTCGGAGAACATCCATGTGGAAGAGGGCATGGCTCATTCAACTTCGCTAGCAAGTTCTTATACGAGTATCGTGAAGAGTTTTCCGAAACGACGGAAGGCGAAGTCGTTGACTTTCCGGCAGACGGATATTTGGGATAACTGGAAGGAAATTCCGAAAGTAGGCGTTCCAGAGATGCGGGATGCTCCTGTTTTCGTTCCGGTGAAGAAGGGCGAATATTGGTTGTTGGCACGCCACAAGAATTATGGAAGGGCGAAGGATGGCGGCTACCATGCCTGGCGGAGCGCTGACATGAAGAATTGGATACATCAAGGGCAGGTGAGCAATTTTCGCGAGCGATGGGTGACCACTGCGGAGTACGT
>JBCCZW010000625.1:0-2826 GCA_039186805.1 Verrucomicrobiota bacterium | reverse complement strand
GTGGCTCTGCCAAAGAATTTTCCAACGTTTGAAAATTCTTTGGCAGGACACAGGGGTGAATGTGGAATGGGGAATGGAAATGGGAATGTGGATGGGGATGATGGGGGGAGGGGTGGCGTTTGCTGTTGTGTCGACTTGGGAGTGGATGCAGCTTGCGGGTGTGGATTGCGATGAGACGTTGAAGGAGGTTTTTGGGTTTGAGTCTTTTCGGAAGGGGCAGAGGGAGGTTATTGGTCAGATATTAAAGGGGAATTCCGCTTTGGCGGTTTTCCCGACGGGGAGCGGAAAGAGCCTTTGTTATCAGGTGCCGGCTTTGATGTTAGAAGGGTTAACGATTGTGATCTCCCCGTTGATCGCCTTGATGAAAGATCAGGTGGATTTCCTTTTGGGAAAGGGCGTTAGCGTGGCGCGTTTGGATTCGACGCTTACGTTGGATGAGACCAGGCAAGTCTACAGAACTATTCGAGAAGGGACGTTGAAGTTACTCTATGTGGCTCCGGAGCGGGTATCGAACGAGCGGTTCTTCGCTTCTATCGAAAACGTATCCATTTCTTTGATGGTGATCGATGAGGCGCACTGCATATCGGAATGGGGACATAATTTCCGACCAGAGTATTTGAAGTTGGCGATTGCAGCTAAGAACTTAGAGGTGGGGCGCGTATTGGCTCTGACGGCGACGGCAACACCGAGTGTAGTTGAAGATATAAGACGCGAATTCTCTATTTCCCCTGAGGCTTATGTGAACACGGGTTTTCATAGACCTAATTTGCATCTCGAGTTTACCCCAACTTTCGCAGCGGATCGTATGAAGGTGTTGAAGGAACGCCTAAGGAGCACATCACCAGGCCCGACGATCGTTTATGCCACTCTGCAGAGGGGAGCTGAGGAAGTCGCGGCCGCGTTGACTGAGGCTGGCTTTCCAGCCAAAGCGTACCATGCAGGGATGAAGCCAGACAAGCGGGCTGAGATTCAAGATTGGTTTATGGCCTCTGACGACGGGATTGCGGTGGCGACGATCGCGTTTGGAATGGGTATCGACAAATCGGATATACGTCGCGTTTTTCATTATAACCTTCCTAAGACTCTGGAAAACTATTCTCAGGAGATTGGCCGAGCGGGGCGGGATGGCGAGGCTTCGTTTTGCGAAGTCCTGGGTTCAACCGAGGACCTGGTGACGCTCGAGAATTTCATATACGGCGATACGCCATCGGAGGAGAGTATAGGGAGCTTCGTAGATTTTATATTATCGCGAGAAGAGACTTTTGATGTGTCGCTCTATCAGTTGTCTCAAGATACGGATATTCGACCGCTAGTATTGAGTACTTTGCTGACCTACTTGGAGCTAGAAGGAGTGCTCAAGTTTACTTCGCCTTTTTATAGCGAGTACAAGTTCAAGTATTTGGTTTCCAAAGGCGAATGGATATCTTCGTTTAAGCCTGAACTGCAGGATTTCTTAGGTAAACTATTCGCCCAGGCGAAACAGAAGAAGACTTGGAGCTATATAAATTTGGATACGGCTTCGGAGGCGATTGGAGAAGATAGGAATCGGATCGTGAAAGCTTTTGGGCATCTTGAAGAAACGGGTAAGCTAGAGGTTGCGGCGACCGGTTTGAGGCAAGGAATGCGATTGCTAAAGCGGCCGGATGGGAGGGAGGTGAGGGAATCTCTTTGGAGGCGTGTTTCGAGGAATGAGAAGCGTAACTTGGAGCGGACAAGAGAGGTGATCGATTTGCTGAATGTCGAGGGGTGCAAGACGGCTTACTTGCTGAGGTATTTCGGAGAAGAGTTGGACGCGGACTGCGGCCATTGCGGGTTCTGCGATTCCGGGATTGTGAAGAAAGTGGACTCCGAAGGCAGGGGCTTGCGCCAAAGCGAACGCGAGAGTCTTAGAAGCTATTTGGACGAGCGACCGATTGGAATCACTTCAGCGAGGGAAGGGGCGCGGTTTCTGTGCGGGATCGCTTCGCCGCGCTTGTCGCGGACCCGCATGACTCGTCATCAGATGTTTGGCGTTCTGGCAGAGGCTCCGTTCCAGTCGGTTATCGAAGGGCTGAGCGAAGTCTGAATACGTTTAGAAAACTCGCTTGCTAGTGCGTCCAGGGTAGCGCTACGGAGAGGAGGGGCGAGGAATCTGAAAAAGATCGTTCGTCCGGGTATAACCGGCGGAGCCATGCATGCGACCGACAGGGTGGAGCTGTTCGGTGAGGACCGCTTTTGTTTCCGGATCGATGAAGGCGTCGTCTATTGCCGCGTGAATGACTTGGCCGAGGATAAGGCGGTTTTGCCCGATTTCCTGGGTGGAGAGCTCGCGACATTCTAGATGGACGGGAGACTCGGCAATGCGGGGAGGCGATACTTGGGAAGAGGGAGCGGTGGAAAGGCCGACTCTTGCGAGTTCGTCTTCGTCGGGAGCGTATTCGTAGGAGGTTTGGGCCATTTGATCGGCGAGGGTCTCCGTGACCATGTTGATGACGAATTCTCCGGTGGACCGGATGTTGGCAACGGTGTCCTTGAGAGAACCGTCGGGGCGGTTGCCGATTCCTAGGGCGACGAGGGGTGGCTTTGATCCGAAGACGTTGAAGAAGCTGAATGGGGCGGCGTTGATCTGTCCATTCGCGTTGACGGTAGAGATCCAGGCGATCGGGCGAGGAACGACTACAGAGGTGAGTAATTTGTAGCGATCGAGCTGAGGGAGGGTCTGAAGATCGATTTCCATTCGCTTAAGCTACGGCGAAGCTCGGAGAGAAGTCGAGGGGTGCAAGACGGCTTACTTGCTGAGGTATTTCGGAGAAGAGTTGGACGCGGACTGCGGCCATTGCGGGTTCT
>JBCCZW010000624.1:0-2834 GCA_039186805.1 Verrucomicrobiota bacterium | reverse complement strand
TGCGTGCTCGGTTGCCCCTACGAAGGCCACATCAAGGTTTCAGAGGTCGCTCGCGTCTCTAAGCTGCTTTTTGACGCCGGCTGCGAAGAAGTCTCCCTCGGTGACACAATTGGGGTCGGCACCCCAATCAACACCAAGGAAATGCTGCGCGCGGTCAGTGACGCCGTCCCAATGGATCGCCTAGCGGGCCATTTTCACGACACCTATGGGCAGGCAATCGCGAATGCCTGGGCGGCGTCACTGACCGCGCGCAGCATTTCCTTGGTGTTGATTGGGGTGCCGACCGAATAGTATACACAGCTGTTTCAGAAGCAGCCGGGCGTATGCCCATGGGGGTGCAAGTCCCTCCACTGCGACCAATACTTTCATATCTGCCGCCAGCAGCGTTGGGTGCCGCCTTGTTAGGGCGTTGTGGTTTAGCGTGCTGTGTATGGCTTAGTAAGGCAGTGTGAATAGCCAGATGTTAGCTCAGATGGGTAGAGCACATGATCGTTACTCATGTTGTCGCCGGTTCGATTCCGGCACATCCACCGGAAGGTATAGGAAAAAAATCCTAGAGGTTCGAGTCCTCGCCTAACTCGCAATTAGGAAGCCAAAACAAGATGGGTCCGAGGGTAGGACTGTTCTTTGAGATCTGCTGAGTCTCATCTTTTTTAAAGATGCGATTCAGCAACAGACGGATCGCCTGAAGGAGCTTGGATACCGAGCTAGGTTGATTAGACCGATTCGCGACATGTGTTTGTGGTTGCGTCTTAGCGATTGGGAGCGGTCGAGCCTATTTGGTTTTCGGCCAGTCTGTGTGGAATCCTGATCGTTTGGTTTTTCTCTTAGCTCTCAAAAGCTCCTCCGCGTGATGTTTGGGATTGATTAGGAAAGACCTGCTCTCGGGCCTCGTTTTTAGAGTGGAGATACGCGATCATCGATCGCCTCTACAATTGATATTTTGCCACTATTGAGAATGGCAATTAACTGGGTTTAGGGCCCTGCGAAACTAGAAAGGAGCAAATCATGTGGTTTGTACGAAAGAATATAAAGTATGACGAAATCGGTCTCGTCTTCAAGAATGGACGTTTCGTGAAGGCGGTTGAGGAAGGGGCCCATTGGTTCTTTTCGCGTGGTTCTTTGCGAGTCGAGGTTGAGGACCAGCGTGGTCCTTGGATTCGAAGCGCGTCGATCGATCAGATTCGCGAAAGCGAATTGGTGAATGCCAAGGCGGAGTTCGTCGACTTGAAAGACGGTCAGCGGGCTTTGATTTGGATCGATGGACGTTTGGATGCGATTCTGGGTCCTGGACTGTATGGTTTGTGGAATCAGCGTCGTAAGGTTGAAGTCGAGTTGACTGACGCTTCTTCGGAATTGAAGCTGGTTCGAAAGGATTTGCTGAATGTTTTAAAGAATGCGGCTTCGAGTCGGTTTCTAGACGTTACTGAAATCCCGGAAGGAAAGGTCGGCGTTTTGTTCGTTGATGGAGCTTTCTCGGAATTGCTGCCATCGGGTAAGCATGCGTTTTGGAAGGATGTCGCCAAGATTAAGATACACATCGTTGATCAACGCGAACAGGTCTTGGATGTTCTTGGCCAAGATATTATGACTAACGATAAGGTCACTTTGCGGTTGAACGCCATTTTGGCCTACCGAATTGTCGATGCTCGTAAGTCGATCGAATCGACCCAGGATGCGGGGCAGGCATTGTACCGTGAAACTCAGCTGGCTTTGCGCTCGGAAGTCGGTAGCCGAAATCTCGATACTTTGCTTTCCGATAAGGAAGGCTTGGCTCCAGAAGCTAAGCAGTATGTGGCTAAGCTGGCGGAAGGCTTCGGTATCGAAGTCGTTAGTCTGGGTGTTCGCGACATTATCCTTCCTGGAGACATGAAGGATTTGATGAATAAGGTGATCGAAGCTCAAAAGGCTTCGGAGGCGAATGTCATCAAGCGTCGCGAAGAAACTGCGGCGATGCGTTCGCAGCTCAACACTGCGAAGCTGATGGAAAGCAATCCGGTTCTGATGCGCTTGCGCGAACTGGAAGTTTTGGAATCGGTTTCCAAGACCTCGAACCTGAGCGTTGTTCTCGGGGAAAAGGGCTTGGCGGAAAGTGTTACCAAGCTGATCTGACTGAAGTAAGAGCGAAGAATGCAGAACGAAGAGGTTCTCATATACTTCTTCGTTCTGCGCTCTTACTTCTCAATTTTTATGATGGAGGCCATGGTGTAGTAGTAGCATGGGAGTCTGTGAATCTCTCGGGACCGGAGCGTAACCGGTTGGTCTCCCCATTTTGAAATAGTAGTAGTGTACCGAGCGAAGCGACACTTGAGGAGCGCTAGCGACGAAACAATGTGGTGTGTTGAATTTTCTGATGTATCTCCGCGTGGCTCGAAAGTATAGGCGCTGGATTACGAATCCAGTATATGCAGGTTAGAATCCTGCCGCGGGGACCAGAGGGAAATTGTGAATGTGAAATGGTGAATTGAATTTAATCGGAGCTGTGTCGGGCGGCGGTTGGCGGAGACTGACCGCCGCTATTGGAATTTTGTATTGGGTAGTCTAAGCGATCGAGGGTCGTCATCGCTTGCTAAGCGAGTGGATCGACTAAAGACGATTGAGGGGCAGAACCACTGCTCTCCGCCGTTCTTGTTGATGGGCTTTGTAAACGCGTCACGCCTTCGCCGAGGCTACGGCGGCGCTCAGCCGGAGGCCGCGTGCCACCTTTTGATGATGGGCTTTGGGGTGATCGGACTAAAGTCCAACCTCCTGCCTGTATTGGGAACATGAACACGCTCTAACTACGCGATCAGCGATCATAAACGTCAGGTTAAATACGCAAGCTTATGAAAGTT
>JBCCZW010000623.1:0-2857 GCA_039186805.1 Verrucomicrobiota bacterium | reverse complement strand
TCGATTTCCTCGAGCTCGACGACATCTCCTATCACAAGCGGGGAGCCATTTTGAATGAGGCTTCCTTCCGTGGGCAGCGTTTCCAGCTTGATCGCCTCGAGCGTTTCTCCGCCGATGTCGGTGAAGCTTTGTTGAAAGTCGCCTGAGTTGAAGGGAGTCGAGTCTTCTGGGACTGAAAGAAATTCGGTCTCAACGACTTTTGAGGCGTAGAACTCCTGTTGGTCTTGGGGCCAAATAAGCAGGTCTTGCTCGATGGATTCTCCGTCTTCGCGGATCGAGCGGACTCTGATTTGGAAGCTCTCGGGGTGGGCCTCGTAATCGATGGCGATGCCGTCGCGAAGCTTTAGGACATTGCCCTCGATTTCGAAGATATTGGCTTTGTCTTGAATGATTTCGTATTCGAAGAGCGAGCCGCGGCTATTTACGTCTGTATCCAGTTTCCCGATAAGAGCGCCTTCTACGTTTTCGTAGACTTTGTTTTGGCTGAGGATGAGATTGGCTCGGTAGTCGCCGGAGACTTTGTCGGGGACGAGACTAAGGAGATTCTGCCTCGTTTTGCCGTCATCGTCGGTGGCTTCGAGCTCGATATCCCATTGATTTCGTTTGGAGTCGCTGGGAGTTTCTAGCGTAAGCGTGTTCTTGAGTTGATCGATTGATACTTTTTCGTTCTCGACGGGTCCTATGATGCTGGCGTTAATTTCTTTGCTTCCTTTGCCGTCGCCTACGAAATCGCTGATATCCACTTCGATCTTTTCCGGAGCGCTGGGAGCATCTTCGGTTTGGATTCTTTCGATGGCTTCGATTTGGGTCTTGTCGATTGAAATCGGAGTTTCAGGTTCGGATTGAATGGGGCTGGGCGTTTGGACGTAGGTGAAGAAAGGGTCGAGATTACCTTCGATCGAGCCATTTGCGGTGACGCTTAAGCTTACTGTGTCGAAGCCGTGGGTTTCGAGAATTTCCACTACTGACTTCGCGTCTGGAAGCTGTAGAGAGACCTCTCCCCCGGAGGTCGAATGAACATACAGGGGGTAGGTATCTGCGGAGGAGGCAGATGGGATGCCTTCGTTACTCGTCTGGAAATTTTGCCAGGTAAGACTGAGTTCGTCTGAGAGGATTATTTCAGGTCTTTCTAGCAGGTCGGACGTGAAGAAGTTTTTGAGAAGGTAGGCATCATCGTTCTTTCCGAGGATGAGGAGGTCCGTTTCGAGCGGGATGAGAGCGGAAAGGGCAGCTACGTTGCTGATGCGATAGCATTCGTTGGGATGGACAGCCATGGCTTCGCCGTCGTGAAGCTGGAGTACTCCAGATGACTTCTTGGTTGCTTGGATAAGAAGGGCCATATTTAGTGAGCTCTACTAATTGATATTCGTGGGCGAGGGATCGCATCAAACGTATCGGCGCTGACCGGCGGATGGATAGTTTTACGAGACCGATTTCTACGTTTTAGAGTAGGGATAAGTAGATCCCTCTATAGGGGTTCCAGGATTGCGTGCGTTTTCGATTTGGGGATTACCCTGGATAGCTAGTTTTGAGGAAGGGAAAACTGGATGGGATCGGTCGTTGTTAGCAGGTATGGGAGGCGCCCGATTTGGTTGCCGAATCTGACACCATGTCTGCTCTTCTTGATCTTTCGAATGGTGGTTCCCGAAGCATCGAAATCGACGGAGTAAGCCCCTGGCCAGGTGAAGAAAGAGCCGGTATTGACGATATGGCTTTTGCCGATCGTTCTTACGAAGGGCCTATGAGTGTGACCGACAATAATGAGGGAGGGATTGAGACCGAATGATCGCGCGAGATCGTAGGATGCTTGGGGCATGTCTCGCCAGGCTCGAAGAATACGGAAGGGACGCGTGGGCGGCCATGCTTGGTGCAGGAAAATCGAAAACCTGCCCCATAGCGTGGGATTGCGCTCGGCGTGGCGTTTATAAGCTTCGATCGATGCTGACTTGATGTCGGAGAGGTAACTGTGAAGGTCTGAATGCTTGCGTGAAAGTTCTGTCTGAGGGGTGGCGAGACGGTTCGTTTCTTCGCCAAGAATTTTCGATTCGCTGCTCCAGGGGGCGATGTTTTTGAAGCAGCCGTCGCCGTGGGTGATGAGAATGTTTCCGTCGTCTAGCGAGAGATGATGGATATTGGAGATGGAGGGATCGTGATTTCCGGTTACAAAGATGGGTTCGGCTCCCCAGGATCTGACTCGTTTGGCGAGTTCGTCTTTCGAGACGTATGTCTCGGGCTTGCGGGTGGGGTTGGCGAATTTCAACTCGATAGTATCTCCGTTGAATATGACTATGTCGGCGCCTTCGACAAGCGGGGCTAGCCGGTCGGGATTCCGCGCTAGGCTGGCTCGGTGACCGATGTGCAGATCGGAAAGGACTCGTATCTTTGGGTGAGACACAGCTTGAGAAATCGGTTTACTCGTTTGTTTCTAAAGACGTCAGGCATGGAGGTCGATAAAAGGATAGCTTATGAGTTCAATCTCGGATCTCAAAAACCTACTTACTGGTTCGGAGGCGAGCCAGCTATCTCATGACGCGATGATGAGTCTTAGAGACTTGGCAGGCAGCATAGAGAAGAGTCGCTGCAGACTGGAGGAAATGCTGGAAGAGATGGATCGCGAGACCCTCCCTGGTTCTTCACGAAAAGCCTTGGATGCGATGCGAGAAGGGGAAGGGTCGTCCAAGTATTTGGACTAGATGACAACCGCTCTCATGTCATCGAGCTCATCTTGCCGAGCTGAACGCTATATTTCGCGAAGACTAGCGATCTGGGCCTGCTCGGATGCGTTTTCCGCTTCGCTGATCACTTTGATGTATGATGCGATTTCCGTTTGCTGCGCGTTGACGAAGAGGTCTGAGAT
>JBCCZW010000622.1:0-2869 GCA_039186805.1 Verrucomicrobiota bacterium | reverse complement strand
GGAGTTTTGCCGCGCCGGGATGGCCGTGGCTTTGATGAAAGGGCGGGCTTACCTATCGATGGGAGGCACTTCGATGGGCATTGCGGGCTCTGTGGTAGATTCGAGTTTTTGGGAGGATTATCTGGGAATGCGAGTCGAGTGCGTCGATATGGCGGAATTCGCGGGTCGCATGCGGGACGAGGTCTTTGATTCTGTCGAATTCGAGAAGGCCTTGAGCTGGGTGAAAGCGAATTGCAAAGAAGGAAAAGACTACAATGAAGCGACGGGCGTTCGTTCGCGAGAGCGGCTCGATGACGAGTGGGAAACGTCGGTTAAGATGGCCCTGATCGCCCGGGACCTTTTGGTGGGCAATCCAAGTTTGAAGCAGAATGGCTTTCTTGAACAAGGAGAAGGTCACGGAGCAATTGTAGGGGGATTTCAAGGACAGCGTCAATGGACCGATTATTTTCCGAACGGCGACTTTCTCGAGGCCATTCTGAATTCGTCTTTCGATTGGAATGGAAGGCGCGCGCCGTATATGGTCGCTACTGAAAACGACGCGTTGAATGGGGCGAGCATGCTATTCGGTCACCTATTGACGAATACGGCCCAAGTGTTTGCGGATGTGCGCACTTATTGGAGCCCGGAAGCGGTTGAGCGCGTTACGGGGCATGTCCTGGATGGCGAGGCAGCGGGAGGCATCTTGCATCTGATCAATTCGGGTCCAGCGGCTTTAGACGGAGCTGGCGAGCAGCGAAGCGAAGACGGAACTCCTGCGATGAAGCCGTATTGGGAAATCAATGACGATGAGGAAGAGGCTTGCTTGAAGGCGACCAGCTGGCATCCGTCAATCACCGAATACTTTCCGGGCGGCGGCTGGAGCACCCGTTTCTGCACTAAGGGAAACATGCCGGTGACTCTGGTTCGCTTGAACTTGGTGGCGGGCCTTGGTCCCGCTTTGCAGATTGCGGAAGGTTGCACGATCGATCTGCCCCAAAACGTGCATGACGTTTTGGATGAGCGGACGAATCCCACTTGG
This sequence comes from Verrucomicrobiota bacterium, assembly GCA_039186805.1. GTDB lineage: Bacteria > Verrucomicrobiota > Verrucomicrobiia > Opitutales > Opitutaceae > JBCCZW01. The sequence goes on along the minus strand of JBCCZW010000622.1, from coordinate 1,851 downwards.
CCGACGACATGGTTCGTGCCGCGAACCACAAGAAAGGGGGCGTTCAGCTCGGTTTACGAAGTGATGAATCATTGGGGCGCGAATCATGGGTCCATGTGCTATGGGCATGTCGGCGCTACTTTGATTACGATGGCGAGCATGCTGAGGATTCCCGTTTATATGCACAATGTGAGCGAGGAAAGGGTGTTCCGTCCGAATTCCTGGAACGCCTTTGGAACCTCAGACTTAGAGGGCGCGGATTTTAGGGCCTGCGAAACTTACGGTCCGTTGTATAAGTGAATTTGTTGATAATGCTTTCGATAGATTTGGTTGATGACCGTGAATGATTCTATCGAGCTTCGGATTTATAGAGAGAGCTTATGAGCCAAATGAATAAGGATATTTTTGAAGACCTTACGAAACTTTCCCATGCCCTGGGCGATCCTTCTGAGGGGATGGCTATTTTGGGGGAAGGAAATGTGAGCGCGAGATCGGGTGAAGATCGCTTTTTGGTGAAGGCGAGCGGAAGCGAACTGGCGACTTTGCGAGACGATCAGCTTACGGAGGTTTTCTTCGATCCGATCCTATCTTTTCTCGAGGATCGAAATCCATCGCAGAGCGCTGTGGCGGAAGTTCTCGAGTCGTCTAAAGTCGAGAAGGATTCCTACCGTCCTTCGGTGGAGACTTTCCTGCATGCGGTTTGCTTGAGTGAAGCGAAGGCGTCTTGCGTGGGTCATGTTCATCCCGAGGTGGTCAATGCTCTTCTCTGCTCGGATGTTCCAGAGGAAGAGTTGATCGGTCCGCTCTATCCCGACCAGATCGTGGTGTGCGGTTTGAAGTGGCTGGTGCTGCCGTACTTGGATCCTGGCATCGAGCTGGCTTACGTGCTGAGAGAGAAGTTGAGCGCTTTCGAAGCGGAGAACGGGTACTATCCCAAGTTGATTTTGTTGGAGAATCACGGGGCAGTCGCGCTGGGAAGCAGTCCGCTCGAAGTATTGAGTATTTTGCGAATGGCTCACAAGTGGGCCCGGATTGCGCAAGGGGCGCTTTCGGTGGGAAAACTGCGCTTCATGCCGCCGGAAGAAGCTCGTCGTATCGACGGAAGAGATGATGAGCAAGTGCGGCGGCGGGCTCTGGGCTTAGCCACGAGCGATTGATCGAAGCAATAGAGACTGTAGGTAGTCTGATTCCAAATACATTCAGATTAGCCGAGCGGGCGCGGCGACCGCGGTGTGAAGCCGCGGTCGCATTTCGAGCTAGTTGAACTTTCGAATCATAATGGAATCCACCTCCCCTTCGAAGGGCGATTGAAAGAAGTATTTGCTGGTGGAGGGTACCTCTTTGGTGTATCCGCCCGTGAGGGTGTTGAACCACTGGATCGTGCCGCCGGGTTGGGCTACGGGATGCTGCCAGTAGAGCGAGAGCTGGTAGTTTTCTTTGGGCACGTAGTAGAGCATGGTGTCTTTGCCGTTGGAAAGACAGTAGGCGCTTTGGTTGCGCTCGGGATCGGGAGCGTATTCGTGGAAGGGATACTTCTCGAAGAAATCGATGAGGTGACCGTACCATTCGAATTTGGGTTTGACGAAGTCGGCGGGCTGTTCGAAGGGGTTGTGGATGATGGCGTTCCAGGCGGCGCCTTGCCAATAATAGGTGGAGTAGGCGCCGGCGAATTGGATGAGGTAGTTGCGGCGGAGGCAGTGGGCGGCGTCATCGTAGGAGCCAGGGAAGACGGTGTAGGGGGACTCTTCGTAGCCGCCGTGTTCTATGTTGAAAATCGGTAGTTGGGGGTACTCCTCGCGGATTTCCAACATATCGCGGTAGATCGAAGCGCTCCAAGTTTGGATGGAGATGAAGTCGACGTGCTCGGTGTTG
>JBCCZW010000621.1:0-2877 GCA_039186805.1 Verrucomicrobiota bacterium | reverse complement strand
GGTACGGCAGACGGGGAAGAGTTGTCAGAGGACGGATTTCGGAGTTTCGGGTTAATTCAGCTGTGGTCTTTGCGCTGGCTGCGTCGGTTTTCGTTTCAGCGATTCAGGCGGCGAGTTTTGAGGAGGCAGCTGCGCTTCATGACGAGCGCCTTGAATCGGCGGTGAAACGCTTGAGCGCTCTCAGGGCAGAAATCGCTGGGAGGCAGATTCCGCTTTCCAAGGAACTGAATGCTGCCAGAGAACAGACGAAGCAGTTGCGGAACGAGTTCGCCAAGCGTCGTTCGGTGCAGGATAGCAAGCAGATGGAGCTGCGCCAGCTCGAGGAGCGCATCTTGGGCAAGCGCAAGGAGATCGATTATATTTCGCGAACCTTGTTGAGCGAGTACTTTGCGAGCTACGAGGCCGGCTTGAGCTCGGGAGAGCGTGTCGGTTATGGGAAATCGGTGAAGGATCTCTATCTTTTGCAAGATAACGCCGAGACTTCCGAGTTGGAGGTAGCCAAGGCTGGACTGGCGGTGGTAGGTGAATCTCTTGACCGTATCCGCAGCGTGCTTGGCGGCAAAACCTACGAGGGCGAAGCGTTAGGGGCGGATGGTATTCTCGTATCGGGAAAATTCATACAAGCGGGGCCGACTTTGTTTTTTTCGGATACGACGAATGGAGTTGCGGGATTGGTGGACGAAGGTTTGAGCTTGCGTCCGCGGGTGCGGCAATTGGACCCGGCGAGCCAGGATCTGATCGTCGATTTTGCTCAGAAAGGATCAGGCGAGTTGCCGGTGGATCCGAGTTTGGAAAACGCTTTGCTTCTGCAGGAGACCCAAGATGGATTGGGCGAACATTTGAAGAAAGGGGGCGTTTGGGTTTACCCCATCGTATTTTTCGCAGTTCTGGCTTCCCTCGTTGCCGCTTACAAGTTCTTCCAGATTTTCGTGATTCGTCAGCCGGATCCTTTGGTGGCGCATCATTTGTCGCGTCTGCTCAGGACGGGCGAGAGGGAGAAGGCGGCGGAACTGGCGAAGTCCCAACCGCAGCCCGCGCGCGACATGTTGATGAGGGCGGTCGAGCATGCGGACGAGCCCGTAGAGCTGGTGGAAGAGGTAATGTACGAATCTATGTTGAGCGTGCAGCCGAAGCTGGAGCGATTTCTAAATGTAATCGCTATTACGGCGGCGACCGCTCCGCTTTTGGGCCTGTTGGGAACCGTGACAGGCATTATTAAGACTTTCAAGTTGATGAACGTTTTTGGGGCGGGCGATCCGCGGCCATTGATCTCGGGAATCTCTGAAGCTTTGATAACAACGGAGCTGGGATTGGTTTTGGCGATCCCCGCTTTGATTGTGCATGCTTTGCTTTCTCGAAAAGTTGCGGGAGTCTTGGCGCGTTTGGAAAAGCTTTCGGTAGCCTTTACCAACAGTTTGTCGCGACAGTCGACTACTGAAGTTTCGGATGATTGAACTAGTGAATAGCGCCATCAGCTTCGGCGAGGAATCGATGCTGATTTGGAGAAAAGGCGGTTGGCTGATGCTTCCGCTTTTCGGGCTGACGGTGTTTATCTACTATGCCGTGTTGGAGCTTCTCTTGCGGCTTAATGGGCACTTTCTCGTGAGGAATGGCTATCATCTCAATTCGGATGAAGAGATTGCTGCGGCGCTTCGAGCAGGCGATGCAAAGCTCTCTTCGCTCATCGATACCGAAGCGCGCTCCGCTTCGGAGGCGAGGCGCCATTTTCAAGAGGTGCGGTCGGAGTATATCCCTGTCGTGAATCGGCGGATACGTTTTTTATCGGTTCTGATTACCGTGGGGCCTTTGGTGGGATTGCTGGGGACTGTGACGGGAATGTTGACGACTTTCGCTGGATTGGCTGAGAGCGGCGACTCGAAGTTCGCGAGTGTCGTTTCCGGCGTATCGGAAGCCTTGATCACTACGCAGGGCGGATTGATTATCTCTATCCCGGCGTTCGTGATGCTTTCCTTGATCGCGCAAAGACGCAATCGACTCGAGCGCTGCATTTCGCGATTAGAGCAGTACAACATTCGTCTTGTGCTGAGACGGAGCAGCGGGATCCGCGCTCGCGAGCGGGTTTTGGTAGGGGGAGAAGTTTAGGGATGAGCGATTGATGGCTCGAATGACACTTTAAGATAATGGCGAAGCGCAGGTTACTATTTTCAGAAGACGGTAAGGGAAGGGACGAGATCAATATTTCGCCTCTCATCGATATTGTATTCATTTTGTTGATATTCTTTATAGTGACGACGGTTTTTGTCGAGGAGACGGGCGTAGAAGTGAAACGTCCGCAGGCGGCCTCCGCGATCGATTTGCAGAAGAATTCCATATTGATCGCCATCACTGCCGAAGGGCGAGTGGTCTACGGCGGAGAGGAAATCGGAATGAGAGGCGTGCGGGGGACGGTGCAGCGTTTGCTGAAGAAAGAGGAAATGCCGGTGATCGTGCAGGCGGATGCCTCGGTTCCCGTAGAGCTGTATACGAAAGTTCATGACGAGGCAGCTCTCGGAGGGGCGACCAACATCAACTTGGCGACGAGAGAGGGCGGAGATTGATCCATGTCTGATACATGGAAGCAGAGTTTAGGTAGGGAAGGGCGATCGGAGAAAGACCTCTTATTGCCGAAAGCCGAAACAGGCATGGGAATTCGGTTTTTCGCTATACTCGGAGCGATCGTATTGGCGGCGGCTTTGTTTCTTGTAATTCCGCTGACGCAGAAGGAAACGCCGGTAAAGGGAAGGAATGAATTGCGCGAAATGCAACTGGCTTCATTGGCTCCTCCAAAGGCGCCGCCTCCGCCTGAAGACGCTAAGGTCGAGAAGGAGATCGACCCGCCAAAGATGCAGGAGAATTTTCAAGAGCTGGACCTGCAGC
>JBCCZW010000620.1:0-2884 GCA_039186805.1 Verrucomicrobiota bacterium | reverse complement strand
TTGCGGTCCGCGCAGGATTTCGATTTGCTCGGCGTTGCGGATATTGACAGTGTCGGGTTCGCGAAAGGGAATACCGTCGATATAGACGGCCGTGCGGTTAACAATGAAGGGGTTGGACTCGATGCCGCGGATCGAGATGAAGTTCCCGCCGACCTGACCAATTTGATTTATGGATACGTTGGGCGCAAAATCGTCGATGTCTCTCAGGTTTGTAATGCCGCTTTCTTGAATGGTCTGACGGTCGATGATGGTGATGGAATTGGGAGTATCTAGCAGAAGCTGATCGGACCGCGATCCCTTGACCACGACGCTTTCCAGATCGATGAGAGATGCGTCATCTTGCGCGGGGCTGGAGGCGATTAAGCAGAGCGAAGCTGCGGCGAAGGCGGTGAGGCGGAGTGCTTTGGCATTCATATCATTCTCGTGGTTTTTAACGAGAATGAGTCTCAGCCTTGGATTCGCCTTGGCAAACGGCTTCCCTTAAGCATTCGAGCGTTTTGTTTAAGCAATCGGGAAAAAGAGAGTCTATCGTCCCAACCATTCTCGAAGTCGCGAAGACCTCGCGAAGACCTAGAGATGGCCTTGCAGGAATCTCGAGACTCTCCATTCCTATGCTGTTAGCTGCTGATCTTCTTTGCGGAAAACGATGTTCGCCGATAGTCTCATTCCTTTTGGACGCGAGACGCAAAATTGAATAGGGAAGCTGCTAGCTGGGCTTTATCGAACTGGCGGCGACGCCGTGGCGTTTGCGGAATTGTTGGCTGAAATAGGGCAGGCTGTACCCTATTTGGTAAGCGACTTCGGAGACGGTGAATCCATCCTCCAGGAGCTTTAGACCTTTCGCCATGCGGCAGTCAGTTAGATACTGCAGGATAGAAACGCCGTAGGCTTGGCGGAAGTAGCTGGTCAGAGAACGCGTGTTGAGGCCGACCTCTTTGGCTAGTCTTCCCAGACTTAGAGTTTCGTTCATATGGGTCTCGATGATTGTTCGAGCGTGCTCCACTTTTTCGCTCGCTCGAAGGTTCTTTGCGGGTTGCTTGGCATGAAGACTCTGGGTGAGCACAGCGAGAAGGTCGTAGACCCTCGCTTCGATGGCTAGGGATAGAGCGTCGTTGTCGGGCCAGATCTCGAATGGCTCGCAAAGGCGCTCTATCACTGATCTGGGTACGGAGTTTGCGGAGTAAAATGGGTTGTTGCTCGGGAGATGCTTGAGCAACTTCTGTACAAGCGGCGAATCGTAGCCTCTGGTGCCGGGGGCAATGTGGAGCCCGCAGGAGGTGCTTATCCCCGCGCCGACAGTGGTTCGAAACTTCGTGTTGGACCCAGCGGGACAGCTTAGAATGGCCACCATGGGCCCCGCCGCTTTGCAAGATCCGATTTCCGGGGACTCGCTGGCGATGTCTGCAATTCCGGCCCCCAAGTGTATTCCGTGGGGAAGATCTGCCGTGTAGGACATTGGTTCTTTCAAGTCTTGGGCCGATCTCCAAAATGTGCCGAGGGAAGTTTCGGTCGACTGATAATTCGACTCTTCGGCGGAGAAGTTCTCGGTTATGCGCTCAAGTTTTTTGGAGTCTTCCGTGGGTTTCATTCTGAAGCGGTCGGATGAAAATCTCGTCTCCACGATTTGATGGTTTCGCGGTAGCTGCCATATTGAGAAACTGGATCTAGTGCCTACTCACGAACGCGGTTTATTGGGGCGATCGCTCGAAAGCCAGTCTCTCTTCTTCGAGTTTGGGATCTTTTGCTCCTAATATTTTCCCGAGATCTTCTCTGATGTCTTCAACAAACAAATACACGGCAGGAACTAGGAGGAGTACGATGAACGTGGCGAAGAGTATGCCGAAGCCTAAGGAGATGGCCATGGGAATGAGAAAGCGGGCCTGGGCGGAAGTTTCGAAAATCATAGGCAGCAGTCCAAAGAAGGTGGTCAGCGAAGTGAGCAAGATAGGTCGGAAGCGACGGACTCCGGCCCGGCAGACCGCCTCGAAAGGAGAGAGAGCGTCTTCTTTGCGGTAGCGGTTGGCGGAGATGATGAGAACAAGCGAGTCGTTTACCACCACTCCGCAAAGCGCGATCATACCTAGGATGCTGATCATGCTGAGATCGTAGCCCAGCATGAGGTGTCCAGCGATGGCTCCCACGATGCCGAAGGGGATTGTGATCATGATAATGAGGGGTTGGACGTAGCTTTTGAAAGGGATGGCGAGCAGTCCGTATATGATAAGCAACGTGAGGAGAAAGCCGCTGAATAGACTGCCGATGGAGTCGGACTGCTTTTTTTGCTCGCCTTCGATTGCGTAGTCGAGTCCTGGATACCGGGCTTGCAGGAGCGGGATAATTTCCTCTTGCGCGAGAGACATGACGTCGCGGGCGCTGGTGGACGAGCCATCTTTGACGGAAGCGCTGACGCGGATTGTACGGCGGCCGTTGTTGCGTTTGATTTGGGTGTAGGAGAAGTTCCGCGCGACTTCGGCGGCTTCCATAAGCGGGATTTCTCCGCCTTGGGGCGTGACGAGTACCATGTCTTCGATGCTCTGGAGTCGTCGGCGATCTTCTTCCGGAAGGCGGACAAGGACGCGAACTTCGTTGCGGCCGCGCTGCTGGCGGACGGCTTCGGCCCCGTAGAAGGAGGAGCGTATGTAGCTGGCAAGATAGCGGGAGTCGATGCCGAGGCTTTGAGCTTCAGGTTTAATCTTGAAGCTGAGCTGCGGCTTGCCGAGAGCGACGCCGTCGTTGATTTCGTCGAGGCCATCGAAATTGCGGAGCTCTTGGGCGAGGTCGTTGGCGGCGGCTTCGAGGACTTTGCGGGAGCTATGGGAAAGATCGATTTCGAGATCAGGGCCGCCGAAACCGGTTTGTTCGGAGGTGAGCGCCACGGTTTCGG
>JBCCZW010000619.1:0-2888 GCA_039186805.1 Verrucomicrobiota bacterium | reverse complement strand
GTCGGCGTCTACACCGCGGGCGATGGAGGACAAGGATTCGACCCTAAAAAGAGAATCTTCCCAGGATTTCTCCCCGAAGTCTACCGCAGCATGGCAATCGGCAAATGGCATCTCGGCCTCGACAACGACTACCCAGAACTCAAATGGCACGCTATGAACCGAGGCTTCCACGAAGCCTTTAAATTCATGGGACGCGGAGGCCACGACTACTTCGAATCGAAAGGAGTCAACGGAGACGACTACCAGCCAATCTACGAAAACAAACGCCGCATCCCGGCCGATGAATACGAAGGCTATCTCACCACTCGCTTCAGCCAAGAAGCCGTCGATTTCATTGACCGCCAAAAAGACGCTCCCTTCTTTCTCTATCTGGCCTACAATGCCGTCCACACGCCAGCTCAAGCGCCTCAGGAAGACATCGATTACTTCAAGACCAAACATCCCCACCTTTCGGATAGGCGGGCCACTCTTCTCGCCATGCTCCGCCACCTCGACGACGGCATAGGCGACGTGGTCGAAAAGCTCAAAGACGAAGGCATATGGAAGAACACCCTCCTTTTCTTCCTCACCGACAACGGGGGCGCTTCAGCTATGAAAGCCGATAACGGGCACCTCCGAGATTTCAAGCAAAGCCTCTACGAAGGAGGCATCCGCACCCCATTCATCGTGACTTGGCCAAACCGTTTCGAAGGCGGGCAGAACATCGACACGCCCATCATGTCATTCGACATTCTCCCCACTGTCTTGGAAGCCACCAAAACCAAGGCTCCCGAAGCGAAAGACTTCGACGGCAAAAGCCTCCTTCCTCTCCTTGAGGGCAAGGCCGAAGAACATCACCAAACACTGTATTGGGATACTGGCGACGCGAGGCGCGGTTGGGCCGTGCGGCAGGGAGACTGGAAACTCAAAGGCACGCAGAAAGGCTTCGAACTCTTCAACTTAGCAATAGACCCATCAGAAACAGACGACCTCTCAAAAACTTACCCCGAAGTCGTGTCAAATCTAGAAAAACTCTACAAAGCCTGGATCGCGCCTATGCCCAAATCCCTTTCACAGGCCCGAAGAAAAAAGTAGAGTCAGAGCCCACTTTATCAACGACCCATACTCTACGCTCGCTTCATGTCTACCAACACCGCTCCAACCCTCCAGACGATAGCGGATATCTGCGGCGTAACAAAGACAACCGTATCCCTAGCCCTTCGCAACCAAGGCCGCATCTCGCAAGGAACTCGAGACCATATAAGCAAGATTGCCAAAGAACTCGGCTATCGCGCAAGCCCGCTTATATCAGCTCACATGACAATGCTGCGAACCGCCAAAGCGCCAAAGTACCAAGCCACGATCGGCGTCGTTTCCGACTGGAATAAAAGCGAATACCTCGACCCCAAGTCCGTACCCGGCAAGCACATCACAGGCATCCGCAAACGCGCCAAAGAACTCGGCTACGAGATCGACTTCCTTACTCTTGCCGAAAAAGGCATGACGACGCGCCGTCTCGTCGATATACTCAAGAATCGAGGCATCTGTAGTCTTATCATCCCTACAATCATCTCGGAACAAGGCACCCTTGAGCTTCCGTGGGAGGAGTTCTCCGCCGTCTCGATCGGCTATTCCATGCGAGCCCCCCTACTTCACCGCGTCTGTCACGACAATTACTCTTCTATGCGCAACGCGCTAAAATTTCTCAAGAACCACGGATTCAAGCGTATCGGACTCGCCATGAATATCAGCGACGATATTCGCGTAAAAAGCCTATGGTCCGGCGCTTACCTTTCTAGCATTCTCAACAATACCGAAGAGTTTTCTTCTCTAGAATTCCTCACCGCCCACTGGACCTTCGAAAACTACCGAGACTGGCTCAAGAAGGACGAGCCCGAAGTCGTTCTAACAATCAACAACGAGATTGTACAGTGGACCCGAAAAATTGGATACAAAGTCCCCGAAGATTTATCGATTGTCACCCTCGCCAATCAAGGCAGCGACGTCACCGGATACGATCAAATGCCCAACCTTGTCGGCGAAGCCGCGGTTGAAAAGGTCGTCAGCCTGCTCAATCAAAACGAGGTCGGTCTCCCCCAAAAACCGCAAACGATAATGACCCAAGGCCACTGGGCTCGCGGCTCCACTCTAAAGCTCAAAAACCCAAGCGGCCAATTTCCCCCTTCAATCTACTAGATACGACCTTGCTTAGATGAAACTACGCTAGCTCATAAGAATGTATCATTCAGATCAATACACTAATGAGCCAAAACTTAAGAAAGGAACGCATATCAGGACGTACTTAGCTACTTCCTCAAGACTGAGTTGAGTTCGCAGGATACCTTCCGTCTTCGCCCAGAATTTCTTCTACAAATACGATTGCAAAGACCGCGGCGCAGCGCGAAACGCGACAAAAGTGATGAAAACGCGCTAAGGAACGCCAATGCCTTGCCAAAGTCCTTTCTAAGCTTCTTTCAGATATCGACCGTAAGCCCTAGCCCTAAGCGCATCCAGGCAGACACTTTCATTAGGCCTCGGCTCCAACGCCCGCAGCACAAGGCTCGACCCATTTCTCATTTAAGGCAAAGCCCGATGATTCCAGTCCGTGGATTCTCCTCCTCCATTACAGAAGGGCGAAACTTGCAGTACCCTGGGCAATACGCCTAGGAATTTGGCGCCCTTCCTGCAAATGATTAACACCTAATCGCCGAGTCCACCCTTGATCTTTCAAAAGACAGGGGCAAATTTTCACCAACCGACCCGATACCGTCGCGATTTTCATGACCTCCAATTCAAAGCCTCCGAGCCTCGGTATTTCCCTGTGGAAAAAAGCGCTGCTCATCGCGTTCCTCTGCTTCTTCGTCCTTACCTTTTTCAAGTATGCGACCGGTGGGATTGATGAGCAGGCT
>JBCCZW010000618.1:0-2901 GCA_039186805.1 Verrucomicrobiota bacterium | reverse complement strand
GGCGAGTAGCGCTCACGAGTCTTGAACGTCCCGATCCAAGAGAGCCCCGCTTCCGCAAGGAAAACGAGGCTCAGGTTAAATTGGACTATTAAGAGCCTATTGAACGCTCACCGGGACTATGATCTCCGAGTATCCCGGAACTTCGATGAAAAGACTGCCGTTGCCGGGCTGTCCACCTTGGACGGAGACGCTGGTGGAATATTGGCCGCCTTCAATTCTCACATAAGGCATAATGACGCTTTGGGGGACATCGGTGGTCACTCGAACGTCCAGTCCGCTTGCAGGGGCTGGATCTGGAATGGTAAAGACCAGCACACCGCGGCCGCCTGGCTGTAGGTTTAGGTTTCCTGGGCGGACAGTGATTTTACTCGCGTCCACTCGCATGGAGCCTGCACTGATCTCTCCGTTTTGCCCGATTACCTTAACTTCGTAGTTGCGCCCTTGAGGAAGGCTGGGGACGTAGAATGAAATTGAGGTGGAGCTGTCATAGCGGGTGGGCGCCGCGACCCCGTTTACGGTGACGCGGTCGTTCGGGTTGAAGCCGCGACCGAGGATGGCCACTCGGGTTCCGACGGGCGCGCGACTGGTTTCCAGCTCGACCAGGTAGCGACCTTCAACCGTGAAGGAAGAGAGTTCGCTTCGAACCTCCTTGGAAATGATCGCTCTGGGCGTTTTGCGATCGTATTTAACGAGCATATAGTAGGTTGCGGAATTCCGGCCGCTTGGCATGGGGAAATCGTACTCGTACTGGTTGGAAGAGCCCGGGACGCGAACCATGGGATGGTGTTGGCCGTCGATGACAATGATCGGGCGAACGGTTTCTTCTAGGATGGCGCCGTTCTTAACGGCGACTTGAGCAGTGACACTGTAGACCTGAGATGGGTTGGCCTTGATTACAGACGGCGTCAGATTGGTCAGTTGCAGGTCGCAGCCTGCGAGAGCTAGAAATAGAGGAGCGACTGCAATGGCGAGCCATTTTCTCCTTGTCGATTTGGATGCTGCTGTATCCATGATTGCTGGTCAGTATTTTTGATTAGAGAGGGCTAATGAGATCAAATAAAGGACTGTCCGTGAAGGAAATAGTTCTCTATTCGAAGCTTAGACGGCCTTTATGGTCACAATTTATTTAGATTGATGAACGAAAACGCAGGGAAAAATCAAATCGGAAGGAAACTTGGTTTGTACACGCACGTACCGTTTTGCTCCACGATTTGCGATTTCTGCGCGTTTTATCAGGTGCAGGGCGACCGCAAATCGGTACTGAGTTACCTAGAAGGGATCGAGAGGGAGTTGGAGTTGATCGATTGTGATCGAAGGATTGATACGTTTTTTTGGGGTGGCGGAACGCCGAGTCTACTGAAAGCAGAAGATATGGATCGATTGTGTAGGATTCTGGTAGAGCGCTTCGGTGTTCCTCTGGAAGAATGGACGGTTGAGATGGCTCCGTCATCGGTCCGCTCGGATAAGCTTGAGGTATTAAAAAACTGGGGAGTGACGCGGGTCTCGATGGGAGCGCAGAGTTTCGACGAGCGCTTGTTGGATGCTTTGGGGCGGCAGCATAACTTAAAGCAGATCTACCGGGCTTACGACTTGATCAGGGAGGCAGAATTTCGATCCGTGAATCTGGACCTTATGTTTGCTTTGCCGGGGCAGACAAACGATGAGTTACTGTCCGATTTTAGGGCGGCGATCGCTCTGGAGCCTGATCACATTTCAACTTATTGCCTGACGTTCGAGGAGGATACGGCGCTTTTCGTTAAGTTATCGCAGGGCAAGGTATCGATCGATGAAGAAAAGGATCGTTCCTACTATGAGTTGGCTTGGAAGACGATGGCCGATGCGGGTTACGATCAGTATGAGGTTTCCAATTACGCGAAGCCCGGACATCGCTGCGCCCATAACGTCAATACATGGCGGATGAATGAGTGGATCGGCTTAGGGCCTTCGGCGGCTGAGCAGTATGCAGGGAAGCGCGAGTCAAATCTGCCCGATTTGAAGAAATGGCGAGAAGCTCTTGAGATAGGGAAGCGAGGAGGTGTCGACATGACCGAGATCACCGCAGGATTGGTTTTGGAAGATGCATTGATCTTTGGGCTCAGGATGAATAGCGGCGTTGATTTGTCCGATTTGTCTAATCGGTTCGGGGGGGCTTGCGTTGACGATTTAAGAGGAAAGTTGGAGTCTTTGGTGAGGGTGGGGCATGCTGAAAATGCAGGGAAGCGCTATTTCTTGACGGATGAGGGGAGGATGGTCGTCGATGCGATTGGAGCGGAACTTATCGGTTTCGCCGAGATCGGATGATTATGCGGTCTTGCGTTTTATCAGGTACTGCGGAATAGCTTCTCTCCCTTTATGCAGCGATCTTCCTCAACTCTTTCCGTCGACAGCATGGCCGCGTGGCTGATGCTTCTCGGAGCTATTTTCGGTCTCTGCGCCTGCGAGACAACGGAGAGGATCAAGGATTACCGCGTCTCAGTAGCTCGGTTCGTTTTGGAGGCGGATGAAGGAAACGAATACGCGAGCATTGCGGAAATGCCGGTAAGCAGGGTGCGGATTCCGGTGAATGGGAAGGCAGTTTTGTCGGAGTTCGATATTCTTGATGTCCAGGTCGCTGAGGTGGAATTTGGAAAGTGCCTCGTGTTTGGGCTGACTCAGGAGGCGGGGCGCGCGTTTATGCGAGACAGCTCGCTGAGTCGCGGCAAGCGTCTTGTGCTGCTTTTGAATGGAAGGCCTATTGGGGCGCGGCGTATTCAGGCTCCGATTACGGATGGCAGGGTATACATCTTCTTGGAAACGAAGGACGAGAACCTAGAGGAGATAGCTCGAGATATAAGGGGGACGAGTTTAGATGCTCAAAGAAGGATTAAGAAGTAGATTCTGGATTGCGCTGACGGCTGTGCT
>JBCCZW010000617.1:0-2903 GCA_039186805.1 Verrucomicrobiota bacterium | reverse complement strand
ATTTAAAGAATCTATACATTAGCGCAGGCATCCTCGCAGCACTCGCGGTTATCACCTCCTTCATCAGCTCGAAGGACAACACCATTCTAGCCGACGAGCGTATTGGCCAAGCCATCGCTCAAGACGACGACCTTCGCGGCGTCGCCAAAGTGACACTACGCTCCGATGGTGAGCAAGCAGTGCTCTCCTTCGACACCGCTAGCAAACAGTGGCTTGTATCCAACCGCTACGAAATGCCAGCCGATATCGAAGGTCTCGCTCGCCAGATCCAAAGTATTACCGGCGCTAGCCTCCAACGGCTCGTATCCGAAAAGAAAGAACGCTTCAGCGACTTCGGCTTCGATGCCGACGAAGGTTACCTCTTTGAAAATGCGGACGGAAAGACGCTCCTGGCGCTAGACCTTGGAAGAACGACCGAGAACGGCCGTCACCTGATCAAGTTCGGCGACGAAGAAAAAGTCTTTCTAGCTACCGATTCCTTCAGTTTCGACGCTAACCCAGATTCATGGCTAAAGAAGGACCTTTTGACGTTCGAAGATTCCGCCGTTCGCAAGATCGGTATGGAGCTTCAAAATGGCGACAGCCTAGAGGTTTCCCGAGCGGACGACAGCTCCAATTGGGCAGCAAGCGGCGAACTCCCGGAAGGCAAGCAACTTGACCAAAGCGCAGTGGGCCGCGTGGTTAGCCGCCTGTCGGGAATCAGCTTCACTGCAACCGCGCAGCTCGATGATGAAGAGGTTGTGGCCGCCAAGGCGAACGGCCACAAAATCACCCTCACCTTAGAAGACGAAACGAGCTACTCCTATCAAATTGGTCGCCGTCCTGAAGTGAAGGTCATGAAGGAGGTAGAGAAAGAAGGAGAAGACGGGGAAACCACTACCGAAATGGAAGAAGAAGTGGAAACGCCCGCGGGCAAAGTCTACTACAGCGTCAGGTCTTCCAAACTTGTCGATCCAGTAAATGGATACATGGACAAGGCAGCCTTCGAAGTCTCGAGCTTCAACTTCACCAGTCTTCCCGAGTCGCTCGACGGTCTCCTTCAAGACAAGCCCGAACCTTTGCCGCCTCTGCAGACAGAAGAGACCGGCGAATAATGCAGCCTTGGTCGTGAGGCCAAGGAATACTCGGCCTCAAGGCCGAAGCTACACTCTCAAATTTCAGCCGACCGCGCCAAAAGTGGTCGGCTTTTTCATAGTTCTACCTTCCAAAAACCAAAGTCTCGATCAAAAGGATCGATCAATCGAGAACGACGCTTTCACGCCCTTCGAGCGATTCGTAGGAAGCCTTCTTATCGCTTAAATCCAGAGATATATGGCAGGGCACCCCCCCGATCTGCATGCCAGGGTTGAAGACCCAAGTCTTTCCAATCTTCTCGCACCAAGCCCCATCGGCATAGAAGGGAGCATTATGAACATGTCCGCAAAGTACGTGACTCGGCTTGAAGCGGCCAATTAGTTTCTGCAAGTAAGGATCTCCCACGTTACCCTTGCGCGTCCAAGCCGTACGCGAACCGCGAGGGGGCGAATGATGTATCCAAATCCATCGCTCATCGTCTTTCGGCTTGTCTGATTGAAGCTGCTTAAGCATCTCTCCTCGACTCTCGGCGCCGTTCCACCAAGCGCAGCAAGAAAAGCGATAACCCTTGAAGTCTAAACAGCCTCCGTCCACCAAGAGGCCATCGATAGGCAGACATCTTATCCAGTCCGCGTATTCCTCCTCTGCTGCATTCAAGCGATTTCCGTCGTGATTGCCCGATGAAACGACCAAGAGGGCTTGTTCAGCGATACGCCGCAAATAAGGAATTATCTCAGAAATCTGCTCTTCCTTGCTGCGAGTATCCGCCAGCTGCAGGAGATCGCCGCCGATGATAACTAAATCGTAACTACCCGCTTGCGATTCCAGCCAATCAAGCTGGCGGAGGTTCATATGCAAGTCTGCTAGAAAGAGGATTTTCATGAGGTCTAAAAGAAATTCGACAGATCAATCATTAGGCGCAATCTTTGCATTGTCTACGCCACTCGTAAAAGATTTCGAAACTCGCTTTGGAAGACAGATCCAGCTCCCATGAAGTCGAATTTGGACTACACTCCGTATCTAGATCAAGTCCGCGGTCTCTACCCGATGCCGCAAATCATGGCGAAGCTCAGTCGATCGCTCAAGGACCCCAACGCCGACATCGACGAAATGGAGGAACTGATTGCCAGTGATACGACGCTCGTATCCAGTATTTTGAGACTCTGCAACAGCTCGTTCTTCGGCTTCTCCGATAACTGCTCGAACCTAAGCGAAGCAATCCAGCGCCTAGGCTTCCGAGAAATAGTGCGTCTCATCGGAGTCTGCGCTGCTGCCGAAGCCTACGAAAAAGAACTCAAACGATACCGAATTCCGCCTGAAGTCTTTTGGGAATCCGGTATCGCCGCCGCTTTGCTCATGGAGCGCCTCGCCAAGCAAACCGGACTCGATTCCGAGGAGGCCTACATCTGCGGCTTGATGCGGGAAATAGGGATGCTCGTAATCGACCGCCTGCTAGTCGGCGAGAAACTCGATGGCTGCTGGGACAATCTGCTGCCAGTAAGAGATTGGGAAACGGAACGCTGCGGTTTCGAGCATTCCAAAGTCGGATCTGCCCTGCTCCAGCGCTGGGGGTTTTCAACTGGTGTACAAGAGGCCGTCGCCAACCAGTACTACGATGATTCGAGTCTGGAGGTCGAGGAAATGGATTTAGGCATCTTGCTTAGGCTATCAAACCGCATTCTCGATCGTTGCGGTTGCGACTTTTCAGTAGCTCCAGATTCTTTCGATTGCTTTTACGCCGAAGCAGCCCGTCTCTCTTTGGAGCCCGAACAGTTCGAAACCGTAATCTCGGACGCGGCAGATAATTTCGAGCGCTTAAGATCGGTTTT
>JBCCZW010000616.1:0-2903 GCA_039186805.1 Verrucomicrobiota bacterium | reverse complement strand
GCGAAGAAGTCCCAATCCCAGCCTTAAAGCGGTGACACACCATCCCTGTTCCACCCCCGACACTGCCTTCGGCAATCGGTCCCCCACGAGCCCCGTCCAATGCTTCAAAGACGTGCTCTCGCTTCACATGATGACCATGAATGTCATTGAGGCGACCATCCCAAGTCTCCCCCACGACCGGCAAAGAAGCCCAACCAGTCTCGCTGGTCGAATTATGAAAGCGACGCTCGCGACGCCACTGTATTGATGATTCGTATACAATCCCGACGCTATGAGTACTGGTAAAGAGAATCGGCTCTTCCAGAAAACCAGACTCCTCGATCCAATCCGTTCCCGTAAATTCTCCATTCCCATTGAGACTTCCATGAGATGCGAAAACGGGTCTATAATCGCGACCCGTCGGCAAGATCGCCGTCACCCCAGTCCTCACGGGCCCCCTCCCAATCTCCAAGCTTCCCGAGCCGGATATGATCGTGCAATGCCCTACCGCTACTCCCGGTACATCAGTAATCGCATTAAACTCGCCAGGGACGCCTTCCAACGAAATCCCCCAATCTCGGGCTCGCTTCACCTCTGCAACGCTCTGCTCAGCGGCGAACAATGCAATGACCCCGATGCTTTTCCAAGTTCCTACCATACCTCACTCAATACGCCGCGATGCCCATACAGAGCAAATAGAAAAACTGCGTTTTCGACAGACTCGATCCGAAATATACAAGCCGTCGAAACGCTCCCCATCTCAAAGCAGGGACTAGAGAAATTTGTATCCAAATTTCAGTTATAAAAGAGCTGAGGTATTCCCAAGCTTATCCGAACGCCTTAAATTACCCCACACTCAAGAACGTCGCCAACGGGAAGAGAACGTCAAAGCCAATACAAACGCCTACCTTGGTTATTTTGAACTCGCGCTGAGCATAGATCAAGAACCAACCGTTATACTCAAACAGAATCGCCGCAATGTATTCTAAAACCTCTTACGAAACTCCGCTCCGAAAACCATAGCGCCTCTCGCGGATACGTGGCGACAAGATCATTGCTGATGTTGGCTCGAGCGCGTTCGAGACTTCTTGATAAAAAGCCGATTCAATGATGGTGATCTTCTTCCGATGGGCGCAGACGACGCGCGGCTTCGAGCAAGCCGCTAAGTTGAACTTGAGCGTCGCCTCCAAGAACCGTCGCTCGCTCCTCTTCGCGTATCCAATCTTTATCGACCGCTTTCCGGAGTTCAGACGCGCTTATCGCCTGATCGGCGTCTTCATCGAGCCCGCTCAAACGTAAGGCCACTATCATACTCTTAACTCTTTCCAGGGGCGAACGCATGGCTCGCGTCGTCATCTCTGTCGTGGAAATCGCTCCGTCCCCATCCAGGTCTTCCATTCTGAAATGCGCCATTGTGTGGCCGCTGATTTCGCCGTCCCCCTCTCCGGAATTGGGACGCGACAACTTATATTCATCTGGCGTCAGAGACCCATCACCGTCGGAGTCGAGACTCAAACGAGTGCTTGCCACTTGATGTACTTCGGCAAAAATCGCCTCTTCGACTTCGCTCAAATTCACCTTTCCGTCCTTATTCGAATCGAGCATCGCCAGGAACTTCGCATCTGTCGGAGCGCTTCCGCTTGAGGTTCCCAATCCCCCACCTCTGCGACCGCTGCCTCCGCCTCCTCGCTGAGCTCCTCCTCGACGACTTGCCAACTCTTCCCAAGCCTTTAAAAACTCCGCCTTCGTCACGGAACCATCATCCGCATAAGAGGTATTGCCGCTAAGAAAACCGCTGATCTCATCGCCTTCCAAGAGCCCGTTTTCGTCCATATCCCTAGAAGCGAATCGCTCCTCGGGGGAAGAACGTCCCCGCCCTCCAGGGCCCCGTCGACCTACGCTAGCCCCCGAATTGGAGCTCACCCCGACCTCGCGAAGCTTCGACACCAGAGCTGAAAAAGGCAACTCCTCTGACGCTTCAAGAGAGTCGGCCATCGCAGCGTGAAATTCTCCCGCAACATGTATCACCGAATCCTTCCACTCTTCATCGGCTTGATGATCTGCAAGCGAATACAATTGTAATGAAATTCCAACTACAATAAAGAAGGAAAGCGCTATTCTAAAGTTAGATTGGCAAGTTGACATAACCATATCGAATGAATTGATGGGTTGAAAAAATCTGCAAAAGGACGCTTTAAAGCGAAGATTTCCTGTTGTTTGTAGAGCTCGGCTTACCAACGGAATTCCGCCGAAATTTTGGCGTTCCGCCCCATTCCAGCGTCAAGCGTTTGATAAGCTTGGTACAGCTCGTCGGCCGCATTATCGACGCGCGCGTTGACCAGAAGATGATCGTTCACGCGATACTGCGCGTAGAGATTGAATAAATCGAAAGACGGCCTAAACAATCTTGCTATCGTGTTCGCATTATCATCCGTATCTTCCAAGGACGTTTCCGAATAATCCGTCACGTGGCGATGCTCCATCCCTAATGTGAGACGCCCGTCCATCAACCGAAATCCCAAGTTCGAGAATACGCTCCACGGCTGATTCTGAATCGGGTCGCCCGGCAAACCATCTCCCAGTTCTTCTCGAACCCGGCGGTCATAGGTCAAACGATAGAAAAACAATTCGGAATCGTAGGAAGCTTCAAACTCCAGGCCGTAAAGAGAGTGCTCTTCCAAATTGACGGTCGTATTGTAGTTCGGCACCTCGCTGACGACCGCCACCAGTCCGTCCTCCAAGGTTTGGTCGTAAAAGGCAGCCCGAAACCGGAGTCGATCTCCACCCTGAAATACACCTGTCACCGAATGCTGAATACCTGCTTCCCATGTATTGGAGGTTTCAGGGCCCAAATCCGGGTTAGGCAGAAGCCCCGGACGCGAGCGACGTCCGGTGGAAGGATCGCTCGACAAAAAAGCCTCACG
>JBCCZW010000615.1:0-2906 GCA_039186805.1 Verrucomicrobiota bacterium | reverse complement strand
TGGCCAACGCTTTCATCATCAAGTTTTTCATTGAGCTATAAACGCCCCTCGCTCTGCTTGACGCCCATTTTAGAACCAAAAGAAAAGAATATGAATCTAGATAAGCAGCACTCTTCCATCACCTTCATTGTCGCGATCCTCGGCGCTTTTCTGCTCTGCTCGTGCGAATCGACTTCGAACTATCAGTCGGAAGCTCGCCCGGACCTCGCGAGCAAATCCTACAAAACCTTCGCGGTCCTGCCAGTCCTCCCCAAAGACGACCACGGACCGAGAGAAGTGGCCGATGCAATGCGCATCGGACCCGTTATTGAAGAGGCCATTGCCTCAGCAATGATCGCCAAAGGCTACGAACGCGTTCCCGTCGAAGAGGCGGATCTCAACCTGCGGTTCTTTGACGCATTCAGCGAAAAAATCGAAATATACGAATGGGGCCCCAGATACCCAGTCCACCCCGTCCACTACTCCCGCTATGGGTGGATCGTGGATTACCCAAGGCGCGATGTGCAGGTCGAAAACTACGAGGAAGGAAATGTGGCCGTGGAAGCTTTCGACCGCGAAACGAAAGAGATCGTTTGGATTGGCTGGAGGGAGATCCGCAAACCATCCAAAACCCCCAAGGCGAATCGCGTCATGAATTTCTTCCAAAACATCATGGCCAACTTCCCGAACAGGTGAAACCGCCTAGGGCCGTTCGCATCTCTTCAGCGCCAGTTGGCTAAAAGTCATCTATAGCCTAGGGTAAAAACTGTCCGTCTTGCCGCGCCATCAAGCGAAGATCCGCGCGGATTTTTTCGAGGGGGTTCCGACAGTCTGCGGAAAAGTCGCAAAGCCCTCAACTGACTAAGCGGATCGATTAAGAGACGTATGTATCATCGTTTCAGATACTTCTTGCATAACGGCTCTATAATTGAGCATGCCACCAACACATTGCCCCTTCAATCATTTTATGAGAAGATCCTTATTAAGTATCCATTAATTAAATACTTAATGAAATTAGCCTCAATCGTCGATCGCATTCCACCGTCAACGACCAAGTCTACCGTTTCATATATGATCTAAGCGCCTATCCGACACTCTCTTTCAGAAGGAGCCGCGCGAAACGCTCCCGAAGATACTCTTAGCCGCGTATCTCGTGCCGTGCCTTGGTCCCGGCTTCCCTAAAAAGCAAACCCTCACCTCGCGACAAGCGGCTTGTGAAGGCCCAAGCTTGAGTACTGTTCGGGTGGAGCTTCACAACTTAGCAAGTTCTCGTTTAGAAGAGAAATCATTCTTTCCTCAACGGCTCTTGAGCGGAGGATCTCTCTCTGCATGGGATCCGCACGCAAATCAAAGAGGTAGGTGCTAGCCCAATCTGCTGCTGGCTCAAGGCTCTTAAACCTTAGAAGCTTATGGTTCTTAGTGAAAGAGAATGGTCCCACCAACTCGACCCCTTCAAATTCTTCAACATCATAAGGCCGATTCATGTGACACGGCATAAGCGTATAGTTTCCCAGTTCCTCACTCGAACCGCTACGACCTCTCATGTAAACATAGCGCCCGTCAGTTACATTAACATGCTTCGCATAGTATCCAAAAATTGCGGACTCCCGCACGGGAGTATCATTCTTCACCACGCGAGCAAGATCCTTCCCTAACATTTCCAAGGTCGGCTCAAAACCGTGGTTTCGCAACAAAGTAGGTCCCAGATCGATAGAGGGTTGAACAAGAGAGCTCCTACGCTCCCCTTTTACCCTCGATCTGGGGTCCCAGACGAAAAAGGGCGTTAGAGCGATCTCATTAAACACAGGCATGGCATTCTTCAGCCAGTTCCCGTGCTCCCCCATCAGAATGCCATGATCCGTCCACACTATAAACATCGTATCATCCCACATATCGTACCGATCCAAAGCATCCATCACGCGGCCCAGGCTCTCGTCGCACATTCGGACCAGCGCCGAATAACAAGCGCGAATATGCTTCGAGATCTTTTCGTCGTAGCGGTCTCGACCCAAATGAGGCCAATCCGCGATAAGATCCGCCTGAATATCGTCCTTGTATTCATTGCGGAACCTCTCCGGCGCGAAAAACGGCTCGTGCGGATCAAAGCACTCGATTTGCAAAAACCAGTTGTCTTCGTCCCGATTCATTCTGATAAAATCAAGGCCTCTATCGATTGTCCGAGACTGGCAGTGAGCCGATTCGCCCTCCATCGCGCTTCTGTTTTTCCAATCTTGCCGCACTAGTTCCTTTCGCAAATTTCCATTTTGCGTCGCGACGGACGAAGAGACTTCGGGACGAGCGACGATACCGATCCACGGATCGCCTTCTTGCCCCCTGATAGATTCCCAAGTCGAATAGCGAGTATGATAATTGGAGCCGCCTTCTTCCCAATAATGGTAGTGATCGCTCACCAAATGGGTGTGCACACCTCCCTTTTTCAAGATCTCAGGAACTGAGTCGTCAAAGGGCTCCAAAGGCCCCCAATCTCTGTGAAGGAATCCCGGCCGACCCGTATGAAAGTCGCGGCGCGATGGCATGCATGGCATCGAACAACAGTAGCTATTATCAAAAGTCGCCGCAGAATCTGCGAGTCTATCGAAATTGGGAGTCTCGACGGATCCCCCATAGGGTCCGAGATATCTCCGGTTTAGCGAATCGAACGTCAATACAATCGTCTTCATTCTGAATTTCCTGTAACAGCAATCTCCAAAAAACGCCCCGATTCCGGTCTGCCTGCACTCGCATAAAACAGACCGGATTCTGAGCGTCGCACAATATAAACATTTATAATATACTGAAGTCAGCAATCAAGAGTCGCGAAGCCCTCGATTCGAAGCCGCAGGCCACTTCGTATTTCTTAGTGTCCTTAGTGGACAAAAATTCTTCCCTTCGCAGATCAGTTCTTCACGCTAAAATCATCAAACAAC
>JBCCZW010000614.1:0-2912 GCA_039186805.1 Verrucomicrobiota bacterium | reverse complement strand
GAAAATGATTACGATTGCTCAAGCTGGAGAGTTTAGACGGCAAAACCTTGGTCTTGAATAGGGAGTCCGGAAATCCACTCTCCGCGAACTATAGCCTCACGATTGTCTATCTAGCGAAGTCATAAATAATGAGGATCTGCGCGTCTGCATATGATTCTTCGGGAGTCCCCTTGATTTTTCCTGAAATGAAATTACTGAAGAAAAGAGCAGTATCCATCGGAGTCGTCTTGATGGCGACCTTTGCCGCGCTAGCTACATCGGTTTCGAATGAGAAGCCCAATATACTTTTCATCTTTGCCGATGATTGGGGTTGGGGCGACTTGGGTTGCCATGGGCATCCTTTTGTGAAGACGCCGCATATCGATCGTTTGGCGAAGGAGGGGACGGATTTTGTGAACTTTACGGTGGCGAGCGGGGTGTGTTCGCCGAGCCGCACGGCGGTGATGACGGGTCATTTTCCGGCTCGCTATGCGATCGACGGGCATTTCGCTTGGGTGCCGAGCAATGCGAAGCGCGGTATGCCGGATTGGCTGGACGTGAGCGCGCCTTCGATGCCTCGATTTCTGCAGCAGGCGGGATATCGTACCGGGCATTTCGGAAAGTGGCATTTGGCGAATAACATGATTCCGGATTCGCCGACGCCAGCAGCGTATGGGTACGATGAATACGGAGCGTTCAATTGCTCGGGCGAGCAGATGCCGGTGCATGAAGATGCCATGCATACGAATGCCTTCATCGAAAAGGCGGTCGAAGAGGGGAAGCCGTTCTTCGTTAATCTCTGGATACATGAGCCGCATACGCCGTTTCACACGGTACCGAAGTACGAGTGGCGATTTCGACATTTGGAGAACGAGGCAGATCGGATCTATGCGTCCGTACTTTCGCATGCGGACGACCGTATCGGGGAGGTTTTGGATACGCTGGATCGATTGGGGGTGGCGGACAATACGCTGGTAATCTTCAGCTCGGACAATGGTCCTGCTCGGGGAGCGGCCAACGCGGAGTTGAAACTTGGATACGATACGGCGACTGGGGCGGGTTGGATGATTGGCGGCGCCAAGGGCATTACCGCGGGGAGAAGGGGCTATAAGGCCTCGCTTTTCCAGGGCGGAATCAACGTGCCCTTCATTGCGCGGTGGCCCGGCAAGATCGCGGCGGGCGAGAGTAGCGAGGCTTTGATCTCGGCGGTTGATCTGCTGCCGACCTTTTGCGAGATCGCGGGCGCGAAGCTGCCGCAGAGTTACCGTTCGGACGGGTTAAGCGTGTTGGATGTCTTGAAGGGCAAGGAAATGCCGCGAAGGGAGAAGCCGCTCTTTTGGAAGTTCCCTTCGCCGTGGCCGGCTAAGAAGAGCAAGCCCGATCATTGGGTGTCTTACGTAGCGATGCAAGATCGCTGGAAGTTGGTGACAAACAATGACGGCAGCTATATCGAATTGTACGATATTATGGATGACGTTTACGAAAAGAGAGATCTGAAGGCGAGTCAGGCGGAAGTGGCCAAGGAGTTGGTAGCGATGCTCGAGGCCTGGAAAGCGGAGCTGCCGGATGGACCGAGCGGGGATGTGTTTTCGGAACTGAGGCAAGAGTAGCTCCGGGGCAGGTCTGGTGGATGTTTGGAGTGTACATCGGCGGACTCTATTCTCTTACTGGTATCCATGATACGGGTCTTCTTTGGGCTTTTGCTTGGTTTCTGCGTTGCCGCGTGTAGTGAAAAAACGGAACAAGAGCGCTGGCTTTTCATGGGGGACAGCATCACGCAAGCGGGTTTCTATGTGGACCATGTGGAAACGTGGTTGCTTTTAAACGAGGAGTCTCCGCCGGAAGTCATCGATCTAGGCTTATCGAGCGAAACGATTTCAGGTCTTTCGGAACCGGGGCATCCGTTTCCGCGGCCTTATGCGCATTCGCGATTAGATGATGTCCTGGAGCGCGTGAAGCCAGATGTGGTTTTCGCTTGTTATGGGATGAATTGCGGGATCTATCATCCGTTTTCAGATGAGAGATTTGCGGCCTACCAAACGGGCGTTTTGGAACTGATAGAAAAATCGAGGCGTGTCGGCGCGGAGGTAGTTTTGCTGACGCCACCCCCTTTCGCGGGGAGAGTGAAGCCTAAGGACCCGCCGTTGGAGGGTGAAGATTTTGGATACAAACGACCGGCGGCAGATTACGATGAGGTGCTGAGACGCTACGGGAAATGGATTTTGTCTTTGTCGGCCAGGGAGGGCGTGAGGTCCATCAATATTCGTGAGGGCTTGGATCGGTTTATGGAGGAATGCTATCCGAAGGAGCCGGTGCATCCCTCGCCTTATGGGCACGAGTTAATGGGAGAAGCGCTTTTGTTGGGGTTAGGCAAAATCAGCGAATCGCAGATGCTCGAAACGGGTGTCAACACGCGCAAAGAAGAAGCGCATTGGAACGCCTTGATGGAATTGGTGAGGTTGGAGCGGGAAGTCTATGATCGGTCGCTGCTCAACGACATCGGGCATGGCAATCCAGGCGTGATGAAGCGATTTGGTCAGCCGATGGAAGAGGCTGAGCGTCAACGAGCCGAGGTCGCGGCAAAAATCGAAGCGCTCCTTTTGGAAAGAAATTAAACCGCGCAAAGGACCTTTGGCTGAGGGCGTATTGGCTTTGGGCGGAGGGCTTCTGTTAGGCGGCAGGATGCCGCCGCTCCGTTGTTTTGCGTTTATTTTTGGTGAGCGTTTGATTCGCCGGAATTGGTCGTGTGAAAGGATTGGAGGTGGCTAGGCCGTTGGGAAAGAGCGACTTGAGAGTTGCCGGGTGGGCGTTCTGGCATACAGTGATCGCTTGACTATGGCTTTTTTAAGAAAACGTTTGCTTCGCTCAGCGGCTTTGGCGGCTGTTGTCACCACTAAAGCACTACTTGGCGCGGAGAAGCCGAATGTGCTTTT
>JBCCZW010000613.1:0-2913 GCA_039186805.1 Verrucomicrobiota bacterium | reverse complement strand
TGGATGGCAGCTTATCTCCCACTGAACTGTGGCTACAAGCGGATCTTAGCGGAGTCTTCGGACCATTCTCAATAGACGATGCAGCCCTGTTTTTGACTGGCGGTTCGCTCGACGCTTTCGGGGTTTGGCTGGCATTGGAGAGTTTCTTTACGAGCGTTAATTACCCGTTCGTGAATTTCGTTGGTCCGGTCGGTTATGCCGCCAATGGCGGATTCCCTGCCGGAGTAATCGATTTCGCATTGTTAGACAGTTTTCCGGTGGGAGGTTTTCCTCTTCCGCCGGACGCGGAATTGTTGAGCGTGAGCGACTTTGAAGTGCGTGGCGGTCTTTCGATCGAGTTCAAGCCGGTTGCGGTTCCGGAGCCTTCAACTTATGGTCTTATTGGAGCGGGGATCTTAGGGTGCCTAATTGCTTTTCGAAGATATCGTATCAATAGAATCAATACTGCAGAGAACTTGGATTGAGTTCGCAGATCGAAGATTATTTAGATGGAAGACGCCTCTTTGGAGGCGTCTTTTTTGTTTACTCCCGTTGCTTTTAGCGGCTTTCGACTGAGAGAACAAAATAGGCGCGCATTCCTGGGAATAAAGTTTTGGACTGGGCGCTCCTATGGTCATCGGGATTTCGGCTTTTACGAAATTTTGATCAAGATAAACTCCGACCCAAATCATATGAATCTCAAAAACCTTCTCTCGGCGGCCGCATTTTCTCTGGCGGCTGGTAATAGTTATGCGGCGATGGCTCCGTCAGTTGACCCAGGCTTCCCGCTTCCCTTTCCTCCTGATCCTCTAACTGCCGAGGCGCAGTTTGCGCTGACCGGCCTTTACCTAGACAATGATCCATTCGAATGTCCCGACTTTGGTCCTCTTGACCCTCATCCCTTCAATCTCTTGCCGGATCCGATTTTGGGAGCAGGTCAGTTTGGGTACGCATTTTTTGCGGATCCGCAGATCATGCTTGATCAGCCTTACCGCTGGTCTCTTCAGATCCAACTTGAATTGGATCTCCTGGTGGGCTTTGCGGGGCAGCAGTTGCCCGAGCAGTTTATATTTAGCTTCGATGAGACTTTCGATCTGGGGGGTCCATTTGCGGTGGGCGATGCGACTCAATTTTTGACTGGGCTGGATCCTTTCGATTTTGGCTCGGTTGCGAGCGACTTGTTTTTCGGTCTCACGACTCCTGGGACTTTGGGAGATTTGGGTCCGCAGATCGAGTCGCTGGTAGGACCGTTGCCTCCCGTATTACCGCCGTTGCCGATTGATTTAGGGGCAGTCCATTACTTTGGCTCCGGCTCTTTGCCGGTAGGGTTTGTCGATTTGGGGATGACTGAAGCAATTGATGGGGTCGAATTTGCCGAGCTGTCAGCCATCGGAACAGTTAGAGTCGAGTTGCAGGCTGTTCCGGAACCCTCTACTTACGGCCTGATTGGGGCGGGGTTACTTGGGGTAATCGTTATCGTTCGGAGAATGCGTAGTCGAAAATCGGCTACGCCTGATACAGTTTAACTAGTAGTTGATCGCTTGGAGTGAAAGGCGCTTCCTTTTGGGGACGCGCTTCTTTTTTAGTCAATCTCTTCGAAGCGTTTATCGAGCGTATTCGTCTACGCTCCGCGAACCCTTTTCGAAGAGGGTATTGGATGAGTCTGGGGCAACTAGTTTTATTCATTACGGGCCCGATATCTCGCCGCTTGCGGCGAGTCGAAGGTCTCTCGACCTTGGCTATACAGCGGATTCGCTTCGCGTGCCGCTGGTACCTTGGCGAGCGAGAGATCCGAAATCGGGAGTTTGTTTTTCTGAATAGTCCGACCGATTCCAGTGGGGATCTTTGCTTTTCTCATGCGGTGCTACTGGTGGTCTCCTCCTACCTTTTATCCTTGGCGTAGATGGAGACTTTGGCTTCGCGGTCGCCGATGATTTCTTTGGCGCGTTTGAGGGCTTTGGCGGTGGAGAGGGTGGGGTTGGAGCTTTCCTCGGCGAAGAGATTTATGGGGTTGATGATCTGGTCGAGTCCGGAGTTTCTGAAGATGCGTAGGGTGTCTGGTCGGACTTCGCTGACGAGGAGCGTGCGGTTTCGCTCGTTCATGTACTTGATAAGCTCTTCGAGGGCCATGCAGCTGGTGGCGTCGAGGTTGTGGGCATTGCGTAGCTTAATTACGACTACCTTGAGGTTGGGGTCGTCGGAGACGCGGCGCATTTGATCGCGAAAGAGCTCGGCGGCTCCGAAGAAGAGTTCGCCTTCGACGTGTACGATGGAGACTTCGGGGTCGTTGCGTTGGTCGGTGTGATCGAGTTTGCCGAGTTGGCCTTCTTCATCGAATTTGTATTCGACGATTTCAGGGCTGGCAACTTTCTTGATGAAGAGGGCTATGGAGACCGCGGCGCCCACGTAGATCGCGGTATCGAGGGAACGGACGAGACCGGTGATAAGGGTAACGTAGAAAGTGATTCGGTCCGAGGTGGTCGTTTTCGTGACGAGCCGGAGCTGGTATTTGTTTATGAGGGAGATACCGATGGTGACGACGACGACTGCCAGGGTGGCGACTGGAATATATTGGATGAAATTGCCAAGGGTAAAGGCGCCGCCGACTACGATGAGCCCGGCGTAGAGACTGGAGAGGGGGGTGCGGGCTCCTGAGTTGCTGCTGAGTTGGGAGCGGGTGAGGGAACCCGAGGCGGCCATGCCGGAAAATAGCCCGCAGGCGATGTTCGCCATGCCGGTGGAGAGCATTTCTTGATTGGAGTCGAGGCGGGCTCCTTCTCGGGCGGCGAGGGATTTGCCGATTGAGTTGCCTTCTAGAACGCAGAGGAGGGCGATCGCGATGGCGGCAGGCATGAGAATGTTGATTGTGTCGAAGTCGAGTTTGGGAACGGTGAGACCCCATTCGCTGGCGTCCATGCCTTGGAGGAGCTGGAC
>JBCCZW010000612.1:0-2915 GCA_039186805.1 Verrucomicrobiota bacterium | reverse complement strand
GTGGCTTCAAATATACTAGGCACCGAACTCGAATCTTGTTCGCTTCATCCCCTCACCGGATTCTATCGCAACGGCAAATGCGACACTTGCGCTGAAGATAAAGGCATGCACACCGTCTGCGCGATAATGACGGACGAATTTCTCGCGTTTTCCAAAGCGGCTGGAAACGACCTCACTACTCCCTTGCCCGCCTACGGCTTTCCTGGCCTCAAAGCAGGAGACCGCTGGTGTCTCTGCCTCAACCGCTGGGTTGAAGCCTACGAAGCCGGACTCGCCCCAAAAGTCATTCTCGCCGCAACCCACCTTTCAGCACTCGAGTTCATCGACAAGGAAACCCTTGAATCCTGCGCTGCCGATTCCCCGCGCTAACAGCGATCGCTCGGCGACCCCTTCATCATTCCCAAGGGCCAAGCGCTCACCCACCGTCCGACCCATCCTGCCCATACGACCTTAGACCTCCGACTTCAGTCCTCCGAGTCCAATGCCGCTCTACTACCTAATCCCCGTCGGAACCGCATTACTCTACGCGCTAGGCGCGGTTTGCATCAAACGTTCCACAAACGATGGCGTCGGTCCCTGGCGAACAACCTTTATCACCAACCTCTTTCTCTTCGCCTGCGCCCAACCCTTCTGGTTTTTCGGAAGCCCCATAGAAAGCGTATCCCAACTGGGAGCCCCATTCGCTATCAGCATCACTTTCCTCATCGGGCAGCTCACCACCTGTCTCTCTATCCATCACGGCGACGTCTCGGTCGCTACCCCTATTCTAGGGACAAAGCCAATCCTTATTGGACTCATCGCCGGCTTCTTCTTCGGCCAACCCCTCGGCGCAACCGTCTGGGTCGGAGCAGTCCTCAGCGCCGTCGCAATTCTCCTGCTCAGAGGCAACACGCCTGCCGAAAAATCCCGCTTGCTCCCCTCCATTCTGCTGGGACTCGCCAGTTCCTTTTTCTTCAGCATCAACGACACCTTCATGCAAGTGTTCGGCTCGAGTCTCGGTTTCGAAAAATCCGTGGCCACCATCTTCACCTTCCTCGGCATCCTCAACCTCGGTATCGTACCCCTTACTTCCGGTCCCGTTTTCAAGATTCCCAAAACCGCTCGCAACTGGCTGCTCATCGGCAGTTTCTTCAACGCTTCGCAAGGGATCATCATGGCCACGACGATCACTCATTTCGGCAATGCCGCCATCCTCAACATCATCTACGGCAGCCGCGGCGCCATGAGCATCGCCATCATTTGGCTTTTCGGTCATTACTTCGCAAACCAAGAGCGCGACCTCGGCAAGCGCATACTCCTTCGTCGATTCATCGGTTCCCTGCTCCTTATCGCCGCAATCGTCTTCGCAGTCACCTAGAAACAGAAATCAATAGACTTGCAAAACGAAGCGTTTCCCAAGAGCTATCCTAGGAAAATTAGGCAGGCCCAAAACAGATCACGCTTTCGCTATGAACCGATACAAAACTCCATTCGTTACTCTCGTCACGGTCGCCGCGCTCCTGCTTGGAGGCTGCGCCAAAAAACGCCAAGAGCTCCACGCTACTATGGAAACCTCCATGGGCACCATAAAATTCAAGCTCTACGAAGACCTTACTCCCAAGACAGTGGACAACTTCGTGGGGCTCGCCACCGGAACAAAGACCTGGGCTGACCCCGAAACCAACGAACCTCAGACCGAAAAACCCTTCTACGACGGCCTCACGTTTCACCGCGTGATCAACGACTTCATGATCCAAGGCGGCTGCCCTAAAGGCAACGGTACAGGCGGTCCTGGCTACGATTTCGAAGACGAATGCTATACGCCTGGCGAAGCCATCACAGGTGAAATCGCCGACGTCGCCGTCGCTCAAACCGTATTCGAAAAATCCCTACTTCCTCACCTAAGGGAGAACAATCTCCAAAGTCCTATCCCAGAGGTCTCCGAAGCCTTCGCCCAAATGCAGGAAAAGCAATCCTTCGCCCCGCTGGTGGGCAAAACCATCGAAGAAGTCACCGGCTGGGTGGACTACGCCGAGCCGATCACCAAACTCAATCTCATCTCCCCCGTCACCTACGGAAAGCTCGCCATGGCCAACTCCGGCCCTAACACAAACGGCAGCCAGTTTTTTGTTGTAACAAAGATAGCTGGAACACCCCATCTCAACGGCAAGCACACCGTCTTCGGTGAAGTCATTGAAGGTATGGATGTCGTGCACGCCATCGAAAATGTTGAGAAGGCTCCAGGAGATCGCCCCCTCGAACCCGTTACCATAATATCTATCGCCGTAGATCACGTGATGGTAGTGGTTGAGGACGACGAAGAAGAAACCTAACCCGATCGAACCTACCTCAAACCCGTTACTCAACCTGGTAGCCTTTGGCCGTGAGGCTAAGGAAGCTCCGAAGTTCTTCAAGCTCGCCTCGCTGTTGCTTAAAAGCGAAGTCCGTAGGCTCAAGAATCCCAACAACCCACCTCAAATCCAAATCCGTACCCTTGGCCGTGAGGCCAAGGACACACGATGCCACACGCCCACAATCGCAAGCTGCCCCGTTTGCCACCAAACTGCTACAAAGACCGCGTATCCGTTTTTTGGACGCACTCTATGGAAAACCGCGCCAGCGGCTGGCTCATACCCGGCTACTTCAGCGTAAATCCCCGTCAAGCCAACTACTGGGACCTCTTTTGGCGTATCCACAACAAACTCGTCCAACCAACCCCCCAGCCTCACGGCTGAGGCTACCACAACACCCGTCCCCCTGCAGCCTTGGCCGTGAGGCCAAGGACCCTCCAGAGCTTTTCAAGCGCCCCCCTCCCCCTCTACTTCTATTCGCAAGACCAAATATTACCACCAACACCAAACGCAAAAACTAATAAACCCGGCCAAACCAAAGACCGGGCTCATTTTTTAATATACAAAAGTGAAATTATAAGAGTC
>JBCCZW010000611.1:0-2933 GCA_039186805.1 Verrucomicrobiota bacterium | reverse complement strand
ACGCCTAAAAACTCGGGTTGATTTCGTTCAAGAAACCGCTGTTGTTCCGACTCTCCTTTGGTACGCCCAGGTGGTGGAATTGGCAGACACGCTAGATTTAGGCTCTAGTTCCGCGAGGAGTGGGGGTTCGATTTTCTAATGTGGAGGCTTTGGCGGCTGCGATCTCCTTTACGAGGGACTCGGTTTCTTCCCAGCCTATGCATGCGTCCGTAATTGATTGGCCAGAGCAGTGCGGCTGGCTGCTTCTGAAAGGCTGATTGCCAGCGACCAAATTACTCTCGAGCATCAGGCCGGCGATACGGTTTTGACCTGTGGAGACCTGTGAAATGACGTCTGCTACGACTTTTTGTTGGTTGCAGTGTTTCTTCCGGGAGTTTCCGTGGGAGCAGTCGATTACCAATGGGCGAGACTGACTGTTTGATTCCATTAGATCTAGGGCACTGGCGACGTGGTCGGAAGTGTAGTTGGGACCGTTGGCGGTGCCTCTGAGGATAATGTGGGCGTGGGAATTCCCGGGAGTCTCGATGATTTGAGGAATGCCTTGGGTGTCGGTGGCGAATATGGTGTGTGGAGAGCGAGCGGATTGGAGCGAGTTGGCGGTGGTCTTGAGCGGGCTATCGATACCGTTTTTAAGCCCGATGGGCATGGGAAGCGAGCTGGCGAGTTCGCGATGGGTTTGGCTTTCGCTGGTACGGGCGCCGATGCAACCGTAAGCGATCGCGTCTTCGAGGTAAGGAGCGACGGTGGGGTTGAGAAATTCGGTGGCGCAGGGCAATCCGATGGCGTTGATGCTGGCGAGCAGCTGACGAGCGATTCGGATTCCGTCTTGGGGGCGTTTTGAGTTGTTGAGGTGAGGGTCGTAGAGGAGACCTTTCCATCCGACAGTGGTGCGTGGCTTTTCGAAGTAGGTCCGCATGACGACGAGCGTGTGGTCGGAGACGGTTTGGGCGAGCTTGCGGAGGCGCAGGGCGTACTCCATGGCGGCGTGCGTGTCGTGGATGGAGCAGGGACCGCAGATGATTAGGAGTCGGTCGTCCCGCCCTTCGAGGATAGCGGCGATGTCGCGTCTGGCTTTGTCTCGGGTCTTTTGGGCGAGCAAGGCGAGTGGGATAGAATCGCGAAGCTGTGCAGGGGTGGGCAGCGCATTCGATCGCGTTTGCTCTGATTGAATGAGGGAAAGGGCGTGTTTGGTCATGTTCGTTTGCGTGGTTTGAAAACGAAAAAGCCCTGGGTGACGAAGACGTTACCCAGGGCTTTTTTCGATTCGGTTTTATGAAATCGTTTCGCTACATGCTAGCGGGCCTCTGGGCTGTTCCAGAAGAAATAAAACCAAAAATAAAAGTATGATGCTGATTTGGTCGCTCGCATGTTCGTAGTTAACATTGCTGAAATCGTTAAAATGTAAAGGCGGAAGTGTGGTTTGGCGGTTGTCGGAATCAATTGGGCATTGGCGAGCGGAGGGTCCAGGCGGCGATTATTTCGGATTGGTGTTTTAGTTTGATTAGGTAATGGGGATCACTCACAAGAGGAGTTTGTCTCTGAGAATCAGGCTCGAGCTGGGCCTTGTTTCGGCGAGAGTGGAGTTTGTTTTCAGTTATTTTAGAACGAGTGACTTACATGATTAAGAGGAGTTTTGTTGGCGCCGTGGTAGGGACGGTTTTGTGTGCGGGAAGTCTTCGGGCGCAACCGAATTTGGAGGAGCAACTGCCAGAGGCTCTTTTGCCTGGGCTGAACCAGATCTTGGAAACGGCCATCTACGAATCGAGCGCTATGCGGCTGAGAGCCTATGCGGAGGAGGAAAGCGAAGGGCAGATGAAGGTTTCGCGCTCGCGTAAGATGGCGAGGGTGAGTACCGTGGTGAGCTACAGGAAGGAAGAGGATTTAGATAGCAACTCCGACGGATCTGCGAATAATGACACCGAGCGACTCATCTATGGCGTGAGTATGTCGCAGCCATTGTATCACTGGGGCGTTTTGAAAGCCCAGAAAGAGGTGGGCATCCTCGGCTATGAAAACTCCCAGTTGGCAACGGAAAATGAGTATGGCATCTTAGCTCGAAACATACGTCTTGGTTTTTTGGATACTTTGCTGGCGCGGAAACGCATCGATTTGGTTAAAGATTCAAAAATTCTGAAGGAGAAGGAGCTCGAAACGGAGAGGGTTCGCTCGGAGGAGGGTTTCGTCTCGATGTCCCGTGTTTCGAGTTTGGAATTCGCGTTGTCGCAGGTGGAGGTGGATATTATCCGAAAGGAGACTGACTACCAGAATCGCTTGGCGAATTTAGTGTCGTTGAGCGGGTCTAGCGAGGAGGAGATTGAAAGTGTATTAGTTGGGGAGATACCGAAATTCGACGCTTTCTCGGCGGAGGAGATCGATAGTTTGAAGGCGCTGTTTGTTGACGCGATCGCATCGCATGACCAGACTGAGATCTTAGGCAATAATATTGAGGTGGCTAAGTTGAATCTGCATCAAGCTTCTAATCGTCTCAAACCGAACGTAAACCTAACCTCGGGATTAACTCAGAATGAACGGGATATCAGCGGCCGCCTGACTGAGGAGCAATTCGCTTTCGCGGGTGTAACCGTGAATTGGAATATATTCGATGGTTTTGAGACCAGTGGTCATAAGAGTGTAGCCATTTCCCGACTACAGAGGGCCGAGGAGAGACTGTTGCTTCATGAAAAGGGAATGCGTCAAAACCTGTCGGTGGCTTTGAACAATTTCGATATGTCGGCGCGGATGCTGTCCGTTGCGGAGAGCAATTTGAATAAAGCTAAGGCGAGGGTTAACCGCGCCAAGGATCTCTTTGGAAAGAACAAAGCTTCGCAACTGGATATCGATATGCGCGAGTTTGAACTGAAGCAACAGACCCTGAGTACGGAGGATTCAAGGGCGGCGTATTTGAAGAGCTTGGCTCAATTGGCTTTGTTGTT
>JBCCZW010000610.1:0-2952 GCA_039186805.1 Verrucomicrobiota bacterium | reverse complement strand
CGGCATTTAGTGAACCTCATGGGCATTCGAGCGGCGATGGCTTGGGGCGATGCTAAGCTTGGTTTAGACGAGTTGAAGTTATATTTTGGATACTTAGTTCCTAGAGGGTGTCCAATAAATGCTGTATACTATATACTAAATCGGTTATGAAGATGTCTTCGCTGTCTTTGATCTCGTCTACATTCTCGGACAATAGAATCATCGGCCATTCTCTTGGAAAAGAACTGGCGCCCTCTTTCGAAGGCGCCCCTATTGTAGGTATTTATTTGCTGTTGCTTACCCTGATCAAATTGTTGCGGTTACGACCCGTTTTGCGGGACTGTGCAGCTTGGAGCGTTTACGTTCTTAGGGGGAGGAGGTGATTGGGGAATTGATCGGTTATCTCACTGAAGGTCTTGCCTTTCTGCGAGTCAAGGGGGTGGATTACATGACCGTAAATGGGGTGTGATTTGAAGCGGTTGCGCGGGACTGAGGACCTCAAAGGTTACCGGGAATTGCGTGAAAAGGCGAGGGATGAGCTTGAGGCGCGTGTTTTCCGGGAAAATGTTCGCTTTGCGAGGAGATGAGTCGGAGCTTAAGGTTTTGCGATTGCCTGGTAGGGAAGGAGGGGCAAGGCTGTGAATTTCTTGTCCTGTTCTGCTTTCTAGATGTACGACGCCCATAATGCCATCGTCGCCGATATTTGCGATACGTATCAGTTGGTTGATGACGCTGTTTTGAGCAATCTGAAGAATGCGTCACGCGATTTGGATCGTTCGATCGCGAGTCTTTTAATCGAGCGGGGGCATGTCCGAATCAGCGAGTTGCTAGATTCCGTGGCTGAATTTTTAGGGTTGGATCGGTGCGAGCATGCGCCGTCAGAGATTCCGGCGGAAGTGACTGAGTTGATTGAGTCGTCGATGGCCTGGATGTATGGCGCGGTGCCGATTGAGGCTACGGATTACTTCGTAGTGGTTTTGGCGACGGACCCTTTTAATGGCCAAGTTGTGGATGACTTGTCGTTTGCGATTGGACGGGAAGTGCGAGTGCAGGTGACGGATCCGGCTGTAGTGGGAGAGTTGCTGGAGGTGTATTATAGAACTGGAGACGACCAGTACTCCGGAATTTTGGAAGAGATCGATCTCAAGCCGAGTGGGACCGGCGAGGAAGATCTGTCGGCTGAGGATTTGTTGGAGATGGCGGGGGAGACGCCGATCATTCGCTACGTCAACTTGGTTTTGGCTCAGGCGATCAAGGACAAGGCGTCGGATATCCATTTCGAACCCTTTGAAAAAGAGTTTAAGATTCGCTATCGGATTGATGGGGCGCTTTACGAGATGTCGCCGCCGCCGCGGGAATTGTCTTTGCCGATTACGTCTCGAATTAAGGTGGTTGCGAATCTGAATATTGCGGAGCGGCGGGTGCCTCAGGATGGTAAGGTGCGGCTGACGATTTCGGGACGGCCAGTGGATTTGCGGATTTCGACCTTACCGACTCAGTTTGGCGAGAGCGTGGTGTTGCGCGTTTTGGACCAGTCGGCGACCTCGCTGGAGTTGGATTCTATTGGGATGCCGCAAGATGTGCTGAAGAGCGTGACGGAGGTGATTTCGCGGCCGAATGGGATTTTCATTGTGACGGGGCCTACGGGCTCGGGAAAGACTACGACTTTGTATAGTTGCTTGAAGCGGCTGAATTTGGTGGGATCGAAACTGATGACTGCGGAAGATCCTATCGAATACGAGATCGACGGGATTATGCAGGTGAATGTGAACTCGGCGATTGGTCTCAGCTTTGCGAATACGCTGAAGTCGTTTTTGCGGCAGGATCCGGATATTATCATGGTTGGTGAGATTCGCGATTTGGAGACGGCCCAGATTGCGATTCAGTCATCGCTGACAGGTCACTTGGTGCTTTCGACTTTGCATACGAATGACGCGTCTGGCGCGATTACGCGTTTGATGGATATGGGGATCGAGCCCTTTCTGATCGCGTCTTCGGTGGAGGCGGTTTTGGCGCAGCGGCTCTTGCGGCGCATTTGCATTGATTGCAGAGAAGCCTATACGCCGAGCGCTGCGTTGCTGAATCAGCTGGAGCTGGACCCGAGCGTGATGGTGGATAAGGAGTTTTATCGCGGGGAGGGTTGTAGGAGTTGCGCGAATACGGGTTATCGCGGCCGATTGGGGATCTTCGAATTGCTGACCTTGAGCGAGGAGATTCGCGAAACGGTGGGCAATGGGGAGGCTTCGATGAGCGTGAGGGATCAGGCGCTGGAACAGGGGATGCGGACTTTGCGGGATGACGGCTTGCGGAGCATTTTTACGGGCGCGACTTCGATTGAGGAGGTATTGAGGTATACGTGATGCCGGGTCGGCGCCCCGGCCTACAGTTGATTGGATTGCAGTAATATTGAGTTTGGAGAATTGTTGAGAGATGTCGAAGTTTCAGTTTGTAGCGTTGGACAATGCAGGTAAGGAGCGGAAGGGAATGGTGGAAGCTCAGAATCGCGAGATGGCGATCACGCAGATCAAGGGCTATGGGCTGACTCCGGCGCGGGTGTCTCAAGTGAGGGCGGGGCAGGGATCAGGAGGTATATTGACGCGGGATTCGGTTAAAGCGGCTGCTCCTGTGCGGGCTCCGGTTTATTTTGGGTCTGCGATCAATGATAAGGCTTTGAGCGTCTTTACACGGCAGTTGGCCACTTTGCTGCGAGCGGGGCTCCCTCTGATTCGCGCTTTGGAGACTTTGTTGGCTCAGGAGAAAAACAAGGTGTTTCAGTGGGTGTTGAGTCAGCAGGTGGATAATATCCGCTCTGGCAATACGTTTTCGGAAGGATTGGCGAAGTTTCCCAAAGAGTTTAGCAAACTCTTCCTGAATATGGTGAAGGCGGGCGAAGCCAGCGGTACATTGGATCTGGCTTTGGATCGTTTGGCGAACTTCCTTTTGAAGATGCGTCAGATCAAGACGAAGATGATG
>JBCCZW010000609.1:0-2955 GCA_039186805.1 Verrucomicrobiota bacterium | reverse complement strand
TTACAATCGTTTTTTAGTCGGTACGGTTTGGGAGGATGACAATGAAAATGGAATCTACGATCCAGGCGAAGGTTTGAGCGGGGTGAGGGTCTCGCCGAGCATTGGGGATTTTTACGCGGTTACCGGCGTATCCGGCGGGTGGGCGATTCCCGCTTTGCAGGAAGGACAGTACCTGATTACTTTTAATGGGGGCGACCTAATCGAAACCGAGCAACGGTCGGCGAGCGTCGGCTCCGAAAGTGTCCTCGTGGTTTGGAATCAGGCTGATACGTTCGTCGATCTGGAGTCGGCAGCTAGCAGTCCGGCTATCTTGAGTATCGAGAAATTCGATGGCAGCACGGAGGTTAGCTGGAAGGAAGGCCCTGGCCAGAGCATTCAGTTGCAGGTTCGGAAGGGTACGGGATGGGAAGACGACAATCGAACCATCGAATCCGATGGCGACAGGCGGACTGCCACTTTCGCGGACAGTGAAATGACGGGCTCGTTCCTAGTCCGCATCGTTGCTGGCGTCCCCGAAAGTCAATGATTCACCCATCTTCTAGATAATGCACAATAGTGCACAAGATGTTGACGAAATCAGCGGTTCGCCTAATTTCCGATCATCTTTTGGGGATCGGTCTTTTTCGCTTAGTCGATCCGGTTTAGACGCTAAGCCTCTAGTCAATCATGGTCTACGGTTTGAAATCATTGATCGTTCGGAAGCTCCTTTGCGTATCGGTAGCGGCTCAAGGCGCGTGTTCTGAAGAGGGGAGCGAATCGTTTGGCCTTCTCGAGAAGCTCGAAGCCGAGCCGAGGCTTCTTTTCGTCGGGCAGGATCTAAATACCATCAGGGCATACGTGAATTCAGGATTGTTTCCAGAGCCGACTGGCGTGGTTTCCTACACGAATATTTATAGCTTAAACGGAATCTGGGAAACGGATAATTTTGGAGCGGGGGATGTGAACGCGCTTCAAACCCATCGCGCCTGGAGGCGAGCGGCGTATATGTTCGGATTGGCATTGATGGAGACGGAAGCTTACGAGGGAGCGGTAGGCGATATCGCGAAAGGAAAGTTCGACGAGAACATTATCAAGTTCGCAAAAGTAGTTCGGGATATGGAAGTGCCGGTTTTCGTTCGTATCGGCTATGAGTTCGATGGCCCCTGGTATGGATATTCACCGGACACTCTCAAAGCCGCCTTTCGACACATAGTGGATAAGATCCGTCCGATCGCTCCTAACTTCTTGAGCGTATGGCATAGCGTGGCATTTCGAAACGATAACGTGGACGGTTCCGTTTATGAGGCGAATTTGGGCCCCGAATGGATGAGCTGGTATCCTGGAGACGAATACGTTGACTGGACTGGAATCACCTGGTTTAATCCCCGCTACGAACCCATTGCCCAGCAGTTTATCGAACTTACTCGAAAGCTGGGGAAGCCTTGCATGATCGCGGAAAGCGCGCCGATGGGCTATGATCTGCAAGATGGAACATTCGGCGCTATCGTCTCGCAGGGAGATTTTGAGGCGGGCGACATTTTGGAGCATTTGAACGGAGATGAGATATGGAATCGTTGGCATCGCAAGATCTTGGATTTTATCGAAAAAAACGAAGATGTCGTTCGTAGTATTTGCTATATCAATACGCATTGGGATATCCAGCCGATGTGGAGTCCCGATACCGATACGGGGAACTATCAAGGACTCTATTGGGGAGATAGTCGCTTGGTTTGGTTCCCGCGAATAGCCGAGCGATGGAAAGAGGAAATTTCGCGAGACAGTTGGCTGCAGATCGAAAGCGTGGACTGGTCGCCTTGGTTGCGAGAGTGATTTGGCAGACTCGCGTGGGTTGGAATGCAGACGATGGGTTCTAGTTCGAGAGTCGAGGTACTTATCGGTGAGCAAGAATCGAGTCTACTTAAGCCTTGCCGATGATTGACCGTAGTTGGCTGCCTCCCGACCGAATATGGCTGTCGATTCGTAAACAATGGACTAGGTCCTTGCGATTGTTCGCGGGAATCGTATTCAGTTTCTTCGAACTCTTAAGAAAGCTATGTTAAACATCGCATTGTTTGGACCTCCGGGAGCGGGAAAGGGAACTCAGTCGGAAAGGCTGATCCAGGACTATAATTTACACTACATCTCGACGGGCGAGATTTTGCGCAAGGAGATGGCCGATAAGACCCCTTTGGGCGAGGAAGCGCGCAGTATTATTGCGGCGGGCGGCTTGGTGCCTGACGAAATCATCGTTCAGATTATCGAGAAGTTTATCACCGACAATCATCAAGCGAAGGGCTTTCTGTTTGATGGTTTTCCGCGGACATACATTCAGGCTTACATCCTTGAAGGACTGATGATCAAGCTGCACAGTTCCTTGACTTGCCTGATCAATCTAAAGATTCCCGAAGAAGTATCCGTAGAACGACTACTCAAGCGGGGCAAGAGTTCGGGGCGTAGCGATGACAATGAAGTAGTCATTCGCAATCGACTCCGCGAATACAATGACAAGACCTTGCCCGTATTGCAGTTTTACAGGGATAAGGGACTGTGCCACGATGTGGATGCGACGGCTCCGATAGACGAGGTCTATAAATCCATTAAGGAAGTAGTTGAGCAAGAGATACGCAAAACGTTGCTGAACGTGGTGATCTTCGGCTATCCGGGGTCGGGCCGCGGTTCTCAAGGCAAAGCGTTGGCCGCCAAATATGGACTGGAATTCGTGGCGACCGGGCCGATGTTGGAAGAAGAAATCGCGGCGAAAACCGATTTGGGTAAGGAGATACAGTCTCTTTATGAAAGTGGCGAGTTGGTGCCGGATGAAATTGTGGTCCCTTTGATCGAGCGGCGGATTGAGAACGCGGGCGATGTCAAAGGCTTCATCTTCAAGGGCTTTCCTCGCACTCTGGTACAGTCCTACATCCTAGACGGCTTGCTTGAGAAGCATGGCTCATCTATTTCGAAGGTGATTGAGATAGA
>JBCCZW010000608.1:0-2974 GCA_039186805.1 Verrucomicrobiota bacterium | reverse complement strand
GTTCTTGGTATTACAGAAACTACTACGCGAACGAGGATTTAGGGGAATTTAAGACGCTGCGGTATCGGGCGGACGATCTTAGGCCGGATACGTTGGCGGAGATCGTATCCGAGCCTGAAAAGTATGGAAGCAGTTTTCTATTTCGCTTTTCAGGGAAGGACCAGTGGACGGAGACCGCTTCTGGAGATTTGCAGTATTCCTACCGGTTAGACGGCGGAGCTTGGAGTCCGTTTAGCTTTGAGACGACGCGCTTCTTGCAGAATTTCGGCCCCGGTAAGCATGTGATCGAAGCGCGGGCTCGGGATAATGATGGGAATGTAGATTTGACGCCTTTTCGTATCGATTTTGCGGTGACGCAGCCATTTTGGATGAGTTCTTGGTTTTATGCAGGATTGGCTTTTCTAGGGGCAATCGTGGCGGGCTTGGTCTATGCTTTGATGTTGCAGCGGGTACGGCACGCGGGGGAGATTAGCCAGCTGAGGATGAGTTTTTTGACGCATATCTCGCACGAATTGCGTTCGCCGCTCTATTTGATCGCGGGGCCTTTGGAGCGATTGGAGAAGATGGAGGGACTACCGCAGGTCGTGTCTAGAAGCGTCGAAATGGCTTTGAGGAATGCGCGTCGTTTGCATCAGCTGGTAGATCAGCTTTTAGAGTTGAGAAAGATCGAATCGGGCACGCTGCATTTGAATCCAAGAGCGGGGGATATTGTGGCGTTCACTCGGCTCGCGGCTTTGGATTTCGATAATTTAGCTCAATCGCGTTCGCAGCAGGTGGAGTTTGTTTCGAGTCGGGAGAGTTTGTGGTTGGAATTCGATGGTGATGTGTATCGAAAAATATTGGACAATTTGATTCTCAATGCCCTGAAGTTTTCGCCGAAAGACACGAAGGTGAGTCTGTCGCTAAACTTAAGCTATTCGAAATCCGGCGATGGTTGGGCGACTCAATTTGTGGTGGAAGACGAGGGACCGGGAATCCTCAAGAAGCATTTGCCGCATATATTCGATGCGTATTACAGCGACCGTCGGGCGGCGGCTAAGGAGTTTGGGGCTTTTGGCATCGGACTGAGTTTGGTGAGACAATTGGTGGAGGCGTGCGGCGGTCGCATCGAGGTAGAGAGTCCCTTGGTTCGCGACGGCGAAGAGCGTTCTGGCGCGCGTTTTATCGTAACGCTGGAGAAAGTGAGAGAAGCGAAGGCATCGGAAGACGGTGAAGCTCTCGCAAATACGATCCATTTTCCGAGTTTGGGCGGTTTCAAGGGAAGTGAAGAATGCGTTTTGGTCGTCGATGATCAGGATGAGGTGAGGGAGTTCTTGAGCGAGGAGTTGAAGGACACATTTACGGTATTGGCGGCGGGCAGCGCTGAGGAGGGCTTGGCGCTTTCGCGCGAGCGCGTCCCGGACGTGGCGATATGCGATATTATGATGCCTGGGACCGATGGTATCGAGTTTTGCCAGCGATTGAGGGCCATGCCGGAGACGAGCCATGTGCCGGTGATTCTTCAGACCTCTTTGCCGACCAAGGAAAATCGGGAGGCTGGATTTGATGCGGGGGCGATCGACTTTGTGGCGAAGCCGATATCGGTAGGAGATTTGAAACGGA
Source organism: Verrucomicrobiota bacterium (assembly GCA_039186805.1). Lineage (GTDB taxonomy): Bacteria > Verrucomicrobiota > Verrucomicrobiia > Opitutales > Opitutaceae > JBCCZW01. Next base: position 1,372 of record JBCCZW010000608.1, on the reverse strand, counting down.
GAATTCGCAGTCAGATAGATAGCCGCAGTCGCCTCGCCGACCGAGTTAGGGCGTCTTTGCTGAGACCGGAAGATGAGGAACTGCTGGACGAGCAAAGCGTATTTATTCAGAAAGCGAGGGCTTTGATGAGCGAGCAGTGCGGAGATTGCGAGTTCTCGGTGGAGGAGTTCGCTCGGATGATGGGGATGAGTCGGAGTACTTTTTACAGAAAGTTTCAGGCGATCGCCAATATTTCGCCAGCGGACTTTATAAAGAGTTATCGCCTCGAGAAAGCGACGACGTTTTTGCTGAATGGATCTTCGGTTTCCGAGGCGGCCTACAAGGCTGGATATACGGAGGCGAGTCCGTTTTACCGCGCCTTTAAGAAGAAATTCGGCTGCACGCCTTCCGAGTATCGAAAGAGGAAAACGGAGGCGACAGGATAGTCTAGATGAATTGTAGATTTGTAATGAGAAATAGAATACTGATTTTCGTTTTTTTGTGTTTTGCGGCCACCGGCGCGAAAGCAGCCGACAGGCCCAACGTGCTGCTCGTCTTGGTGGACGATCTTAAGCCGACGATTGGGGCTTTTGGCGATGAGCATGCGATCACGCCGCATATGGATCGCTTGGCGGCTCAAGGGGTTCGCTTTGAAAGCGCTTATTGCAATCAGGCGGTTTGCATGGCGTCGCGATACAATTTGATGTTGGGCAGTCGCTCGACCTCCACGGGGTTCTATCGTTTTGGGACTCAGTTTCGCGAAGTGTATCCAGATGCCACTACGTTGCCTCAGCACTTCATTAACCATGGCTATGTGGCTCATTCGATGGGGAAGGTTTATCATATTGGTCACGGCAACCACAATGACGACGCTTCATGGAGCGTGCCTCATCATCCTGATAAGGTGATCGATTATGTCTTGCCGGAAAGCAACAATCGCGAGCTGACTCGCGAAGAAGGTTTGTTCACCAATCAAGGGGCGAGGCTTCCTGGGGGAGAGCACCGTCCGCGTGGAGCGGCCTGGGAAGCGGCGGACGTTTTGGACGAGGCGTATGCGGATGGGCGGGTGGCTGCGACGGCAGTGGATCGCTTGCGCTGGTTGAAGCGGAATGAAACCAAGCCGTTTTTCTTGGCGGTGGGCTTCGTGCGACCGCATCTCCCGTTTTCGGCTCCGAAGAAGTATTGGGATTTGTATGACAAGAGCGCTTTGCCCATGCCGGAATTTGAGGAGGCGCCGGAGGGAGCTCCCAGATTCGCGCTTAAGCACGATGGTGAGATTGCCGCGTTTAAGCCAATCCCGCCGCAGCAAGGAGGCAAACCCTATGAGGAAGATCTGACGCGAACTTTGATCCATGGCTATTATGCCAGCGTGACTTACATGGATGCTCAGTTG
>JBCCZW010000607.1:0-2979 GCA_039186805.1 Verrucomicrobiota bacterium | reverse complement strand
GACTTCGTCTTGGTCGAGGGCCCGGTTTACGATGGCGGCGTTTCCGTCCTCTTGGACGATCGCCCAATGGTCCTCGTGGCTTGCGAAGACGACGCTTTCGAAGGCGAGGAGCTCTTCGATTTCGGTCATTCGGGGGAAGACGGCCAGCTCGAAGTTCAGCGTGATGGAGGTTTCCGTATTTGAAATTTCTAGCGTGTAGGTTCCTCTGTCTTCAGGCGTCACCGCGTCGAGGGTAAGGCTGGCGGTCGTGCTTGAAAGCGTTTCATCGTTGTGTCTCCATGCGAAGGATATGTTTTCTGTGTCTTCCACTTCGACGGAAAAAGAAACGGAGCCGCCTTCGTCCACGGCGTGGAGATAGGCGTTTACGCTTATCAATTGGGGAGGGCTTGGTACGCTTAGCATGGAAAGGGCGTTCCCGAGGTTAACCCGTCCGCCCGACCTGGCGTAGTTTTCGAAGTATTCAATGCGTTTGGAAGAATAGATCACGCGATTGAGCTGCTCTTGGAGATCTTCATTGGGGAATTGAGTTTGGCAAAGGGCGAGCATTCCCGATACGATGGGCGTTGCCATCGAGGTCCCGCTGCTGTATTCGTAGGCGGAGTCGGAATTGTTCCAAGCAGAGTAGATGTCTTCAGCGGGCGCTATCACGTCGACATCCTGCGAGGAGTAGTTGGTTTCTGAGTACAACCCTCCGAATTTATTGGCACCTCCAACGCTGATGACGTTTTCGTGCTTGGAGCTTGCGGGATAGGGAATCGTATTGCTTTGTTCGTTGCCCGCTGCGGCTACGAAGGGGATGCCTTTTCTTTGGGCCCGCAGTATCGCTGCGTCTACGGTTTCGCTGTATGAATCCGTTCCCAGGCTCGCATTGATGATATGGGCGCCGTTATTGGTCGCGTAGTCTATGGCGGAAGCCAAAGCGCTTGTGGTGCCTTTACCCTCAGCATTCAAGCACTTCAGGGCCATGAGTTGTATGTCCCAGGCGACACCGCTGATGCCCTTGGAATTGTTGCCCACCGCTCCTAGGATACCGGCGACATGAGTGCCATGACCATTGTCGTCAATGGGCGGCTTAGAGGTAGATACGAAGTTGTATCCGTAAACGCTTCCCGATTTTCTCCAGAGATTTGCCGCGAGATCTTCGTGGGTGGGTCTGATGCCTGTATCGAGAATCGCTACGACTTTGTTCGGAGCGGTGCGACGAATGTCCCATCCTTCGGGCGCATTGATGTCGACGTCGTTTTCACTTTCTAGAGCCCATTGCTTGGAGGACACGAATTCAGGGTCGTTTGGGGATAGTGCGGCGTAGACGATGTAGTTCGGTTCAGCTGATAGCTGGCTGTTTGAAAGCTGAATGGCGACGATGGCTTCTCTAACAGTGTCCAGCGTGGTGGTTTCGGTTTCCAAAACAGCGAGGTAGTTAGAGGGGAGGGCATTTAGCTGTGTCCAGCCCAGCGAACGCGCGATGTCGGCGACCTCTGCCTGCTCGATTTCGGAAGGCGAGTGCAGGATGACTTGGTTGGCGGCGTAGGCCGAGACTTCGAAGAGTTTTTGAGCGGCGCCGCTCTCGTCGATTTCTACAGCGTCGGTAATGCGGATGGGGAAATCGAAACTGCTGTCTTCGACAATGCGATGGCGTAGGGTAGGATGGGTTGAGCCCATGGCAGGCGCTTCGAAACTTTCAGTTAAGACCGTGGCGGAGGACCATTCCCGAGGGTTACTGGGGGAAGGAGTCGTCGACTGAATAGAGTTTTGCAGCGGCTCAGAATTTTTTGGGGTCTGGGCTGGAGTGGAATGTGAGAGTGGCGTCGTAAGTGTGGTTGGCTGGCCCTGATCTTGGGTGAAGGCTTCGCTTTCTTCGCTCGGTTTTTGAACGTGTTCGCGAAGATAGAAGAAGCTCGATATCGCTATAGCTAATAGAACTAGGACTGTTGGCAGGACTCTCTTCATCTCTCGGAGGTCTTTGCACTAAAGTCTCGATGGGTCAAAACGACCTACGATGGCGCTCGCTAGTCGGTCCTTAATAGCGAACCTGCTTTCTTTTTCTGAGGTGTCTTCCATTGCGAAATGATGCTGGGATACCTGGCTTGGGTCGCGTCGGCAAGATGAATCCGGGGAAATACTTAGCTTTTACTACCTTCAGTGTTTGCTGAAAAATTGAGGTATTAGGTAAACGGGAATAGCTAGCTCCGTATTTCTAAGCTGTGCCAGACGCGGACGATGACGATGTGCTTGTTTACAATGCAGTAGCGTAGCACGTAGGCGCTGGCGCCGAAGGGAATGAACAGCTCGCGGCGACCGCTGTCGTCATCCGTGAGGTGTCCGATTTCTGGAAACTCTTTTAGTAGATCGGATTTCTCTAGGATGGATTCGATTGCTTTGACAGCTGCAGATGGGCTCTTTTCAGAGAGGAAATCGAAGCGTCGTTGGATATCGTCTTCGGTTTCTTTGGCCCAGATGAGCTTCATGAAGCGGCTTTTTGGGCTTTCGCGAGGAGCTTCTTGAGTTTGCCCTTCATTTTGGCATGGGTGATGTGTTCACCCGTATCGAGAAAGTGCTGCAGTCGTTTCTGGTCTTCCGCCTTTTCGCGTTCGAAACGTTCTTCGTCTTCAAGGTAACGATTGATGGCTTCTTTGATGAGATAGTTCATACTGCGGTCCTTTTGTTCCGCTAGCCACTTAAGCCGCTTTTGCGTTTCTTCTCCCAATCGTATTCCCTGCGCGTTTGCCATAGTCGATGTTGCTTGTCGCACATTGTCGCTCAGATGTCAATGTTTGAGCCTATAGACAAGTGTATGGCGGTGTTTAGAGCATTTTTCTTTGATTTAGACGCATTTTGTTAGCGCTTTTGCCCTAAAAGTGTGTATATAGCGGTATCCATGAAAGAACTCAGCATGGATTTGAAGAGCCGGGCGATCAAGCTGCTCGAAGAAGGATCGAGCGCCGCCAAGGTCGCGGAGCGACTGCTCGTGAGCAAGCG
>JBCCZW010000606.1:0-2983 GCA_039186805.1 Verrucomicrobiota bacterium | reverse complement strand
GGCTTTGTCTCAATTGAGGGCCTCGGGAGAGGGGGTTTTAGCGAATGTTTCATCGCTGGCGGTGGAGGATCCAATTCCAAAGCCAAACTCTCAGAAAACGCGGTCAATCCTCCTTTTGCAGCATTGTAACCCGCCATAAATGGAATCGGATACTCCACCGCCAGCGATGAAACATTCGCTAAAACCCCCTCTCCCGAGGCCCTCAATTGAGACAAAGCCAAGTGAGCCAACTTCATCGGAGAAAGAAGCATCAGTTCCACCTGGCGCTCCCAATCCGCAAAGCCGACCTCCTCGAACTCCCCAAAAACGCCTGCCCCCGCATTATTCACCAACACATCGAATCCGATCGCGTCCAATCCCGCAGAGTCCCACTGCGAGTCGATCTCCTCGACATAAGACAAATCCAGACTTACCGGCGTCACGCCCTCCTCCCAATCATGCGCTCCCGGGCTCCTGCTCGTCCCCCAGACATGGGCTCCCTTCTCCACCAAGCTCGCGGCAAACGCTTTTCCTAAGCCGCTGCTCGCCCCCGTCACCAGAACCTTCTTTCCCGCCAACTCCATAAGACGCCTACTTCGCCGCCAACAACTCCTTAGCATGCGATTGAGCCGAGACCGCATTGCGATCGCCCAACATCCGAGCCAGCTCGGAAACCCGCTCCTCGCTCCCTGAATCCAACTTCGAAATCGAAACTGCCGCTCTCTCCCCGCTCTGGTCCTTCTGCACCACAAAGTGCTCATGACCCAGAGATGCCACCTGAGGCAGATGAGTGATGCAAATCACCTGATGACCCTGCCCGATTTCCTTCATTTTTTCCCCAACCGTTCGGCCGATCTCACCCCCCACATTCGCATCCACCTCATCGAAAACTAAAACCGGCACCTCGTCCACATCCGCCAAAATCGTCTTCAAGGCCAGCATCACCCGAGCCAGCTCTCCGCTCGAAGCAATCTTAGAAAGCGGTTGCAAAGGCTCGCCCACATTGGGCGAAAATTGCAGCTCCGGTAGCGAATCGCCAAATGGCTTTAAACCTTTCTGCTCCACAAACGCAATCGCGCAGCGCCCCTTCTTAAAACCAAGATCCAACAGGGTCTCCTCCGCCTTCTTAGCCAGCTTTTCGCCCGCTTTACGACGCTTAACCGTAAGCTTCGCCGCCAAACCTCTCAAGCGCTTCTCCATTCCATCCGCTTCCTCTAACAAACGAGCCAGAGTCCCATCGATATCTCCCTGATCACCCAGACGCCGTACCATTTCGTCCTTCGCCGCGATCACATCCGCCACCGTTCGCCCATGCTTCCGCCGCAGATCCTGCCAGATCCCCATTTTCTCCTGCACTTCCGCCGCAAACTCCGGCTCGAAATTCAACGAACTCCCCACCTGCTCGTATTCGCCCCCCAGCTCCTGCACCTCGAAGGCAACGCTATTCAAGCGCTCGCTCACCTCGCTCAAGCTAGGGTCCATATCCGCCGCCTCCTTAGAGGCCCGCAGCAAATTGCTCAGCTGATCCATCACCCCGCCCTCGCCCGTCAAACTATGCGAAAGCTCATTCGAAAGCTCCAACAAATCCTGTCCGCTAGAAACGCGATTGAAATCCAACTCCAACTCCTCGATCGCCTCAGTTGTCAGCTCCAGGCGATCGATCTGCTCAATTTGCGTCTTCAAAAAATCGATCTGATCCGCCGATAATCGCGTCTCATTCTGCAAACGATCTATCTTCGCCAAAACCGTCCGCCACTCCTCGTAGCCCTTTCGATACTCGATCGCTTCACTCTCCAGCCGCGCAAACAAATCGATCAGCTCCAGCTGACACTCGCTGTGCAGCAAACGCTGCGGTTCTCCAGGTCCGTGAAAGTCGATCCAACTCCCGCCCAAAGCCTCCAAATTTGCCAAAGTCGCGATACTCCCATTCACCGAAATCCGCGAAGGCTTCTTCACATGCAACGAGCGCTTCAGCAAGAGCGACCCTTCCTCGCAACGCGGCAATCCATTCTCCTCCAAGACCCTGTCGATTTCCTCCGAGTCCTCAAACCAAAGACTCGCCTCCACCTCGCATTGCTCCGTTCCACTGCGAATCACCGACTTATCCGTCCGAGACCCAGAAAGCAGACTCAAGGCTCCCAAGAAAACGCTCTTCCCCGCGCCCGTCTCCCCCGTAACCACAGTAAACCCCTCTTCAAACTCAATCGTCGCGCTCTCCAAAAGCGCCAAGTTAGAAATCTTAAGAAACTGAAGCATAAAGCAGAATAGAAAGAAGGTTCAAAAACTACGTCCATTTTCCCCTCCGACATCAACTGCAATCTCATCCCACTCACAGCAATACCACCCACCCTAAGACACACCAAGTCCCATCCTTGAAACTTGTAGCGGAAGTCGAGAGACTTCCGATCATGCACACACCATTCATTTCCCAAAAAAATACTTGCCCCGCAAAACTCTTTTCAGCAGCTTCACCCCTCTTCGATTCCATGGCTCCTCAGAGGGCTCGAAGAACGACCGGGGGATTAGCTCAGTTGGTTAGAGCGCTACCTTGACATGGTAGAGGTCCCGAGTTCGAATCTCGGATCTCCCACCATCGATAAAATTCACATAGATGGTCTGCTGCGAACACTGTGGAACCGCCAAGTAGAGATTCGCAGATCTGAGATTTGAACGAAAGAGTTCGACGGAGTGAGCAAAGCGAGCGGAGATGGGACATGCAAAGCATGGGTCCGCAGGACTTGAGCAACGCTCAACCTACAGAGGAGCGAATGTGACGACACCTCAACGAAACGAAGTGGAGAATAACATCTCGGATCTCCCACCATCCGCTTTCAGGAAACCGCCAAAGGACAGTTTTTGTGCTTAAATTACATTTATTTATCTTTATCACTAGTGTCCAACTAAGGACAGTTTTGGGATATGTAAGTTAATGTTTTTCAATGTGATAGATCGATTTTTGAATGTCACGCATTTGAATCTGATTTGGATTTCCCGGAGGCTTATT
>JBCCZW010000605.1:0-2992 GCA_039186805.1 Verrucomicrobiota bacterium | reverse complement strand
GTGTTGTCGTAGTCCTCGAGTACCGATACGGTCGGGAATTTAGCCAGAATGTTAGAGACGGCTTCTTCCTGGAGCGGATAGATAAGAATGACTCCTTTCCAATCGAGGCAGGAGATTCCGTTGATGATACGGCGGGAACGAGCGGCGGGGAGAAATTTTGTAGGATCGACGTAGTGTACTTGAACGTCGGCTTTTTGCGCGGCTGCCTTTTCGGCGATGCCCGCGAGAAGGGCGTCTGCGGTTTTAGTGTCGAGGCTTTCTCTGTCGGCTTCGCGAATGCCGACGATGACGGAAATGGTCTTGCGGTCCGCGAGCTTTACAGAGGTCGCGTTGCGTTGGATGGAATAGGTATAGCCCATTTCCGCGGCGAGGCGGAAGACCTTGGCCCGGGTTTCGGGATTGATTTTCGGGTGATTGGTGAAGCAGCGGGAGACGGTGGTACGAGAGAGCTGTAGGGTGTCGGCAATTAGCTTTTGATTGGGTTTCGACATTAGATGGGGTTTTTATCAATGGGCATTAGTCATTTTTCAATGGTCATTTTGGGAGAAGTTTCGGATGAGGGCGCGGATTGAATGACTTGCGTAGGTCTTGCTCCCGGCATCAGGTATGTTGAGTTTGGCTGGGGCAAAGGGAAGTTCCGCCCCATCGATAGTGGGCTCTGGGTGGGCGGATGGGAAAGGGCTTAAACTCGCGTATCCCCGAAATCTTCACTGAGCGACGACGTGGTATTGGTTGGGGCTCGGGTTTTCGAGGGTAGCGGTTTTCTGGTTGGGCCAATGGATTTCAACTTGAGTGACGGATTGGGCGTCGCCTAGCCCGAAGTGGAGCGTCGAGGAGTGTTGGCCGGAGTAGGTTTCTCCGTGCGTGTAGAGCCGTTCGGTTTGGTAGCTGTCGGTTTTCAGGACGACTCGTGTTCCGATGAGGGGCTGGCCCGCGGCCTGGCGGAGGTCGAGCGCGATCCAGTTGCCGGTCTCTTGTAGTTGATTTTTGTAGACGTAGACTCGCTCTGACGATTTAAGCGAGTCTTGCTCGACCAGAAGGAGGTCGGTCTTGCCGTCGCGGTCGAAGTCCTCGCCGATAACTGCCCGGCCGTCGCCTCCGTTCGCGACGCCGAGGAGGTAGGAGATGTTGATGAATTCCTCGCCTTCCAAGTTCAGGAAGAGGTGATCTTTTTCGAAAGGATTCCAGCCCATCTGGTTGCCGCCGACGAGGGCTTTGGGGCCGAACTGGTCGTAGAAGGTATTGAGCTGTTCTTGGGAGAAGGCGGTATCGGAATAGATGTCGTGGGTCCAGAAATTGGAGCAGTAGTCGCGGGCGGTGGACTTGGAAAGATAGCCATTGGAGATGAAAATATCGGGGTAGCTGTCGTTGTTGAAATCGAGGGTGGAGCTGCCCCAGGACCAGCCGGAGCGCGCGACGTCGTTGCTGGAACTGCGTTCGGCGAAGGTTCCTTTGCGGTTGCCGTAGTAGAGGCGGTTGCCTTTGGCGATTCGCATACGCATTTCCTGATGCTTGGGGAATTCGTCGCGACCGAGGCCCATTTGCTCGAGTCTGCGGGCGGTGGTGGAAGACATGCCAACTGCGAGGATGTCGAGCGCGCCGTCTCGGTCGAAATCGGCGAAGGCGTGGCTCATGCCGAAGAGGCTGCGATCGTCGAGATAGCTGTCCGTCTTTTCCTTGAGCGCGCCGTAGCGGTTTTCATGGACGTCGATGCCAGAGAAATCGGACGTCACCATAAGGTCGATACCGTTATCGCCGTTGAGGTCCTGGAAGGAGGCGGTGTAGGCGCGCCGTCCGCGTTTGTCGGCGATGGAGGAGAGCTCGGTAATGTCTTGGTAGCGTAGGCCGTCTACGTTTTGGAGTAGGAAGGCGGGGCGACCGTCATTGGCGTCGAAGTAGGGAGCGGGCACTTTGCCGTCTTCGTAGGCGGGGGTGGATTGGCCGACATAGATTTCCGGACGGCCATCTCCGGTGAGGTCACCTGCAGCGAGAAGCTGGATGCGGAGAGGCGTATCGGATTTCCAGATACCGAATGGCTTTCCGTCGAAAGCGTTGGTTTCCGGGTTGTAGGTGTAAGCAAAAATGAAGGGCGCGTCGAATGTCGAGACGACGTATTCAATGTTCCCATCTAGATTGAGGTCGGCGAAAAAGGCGGCGGTGGGGAGGCCGCGAATCATGAATTGGGCGAGAGTGGATTCTTCAAACTGGAAGTTTCCCTTGTTGTAGTAGAGTTTGTTGTAACGCGGGAATGCAATGTCGGGGAGGCCGTCTTGATTGAGGTCTTCCACCAGTACAAGGGAGTAAGGGGTGGTATTGCCTTTGGACTCTAGCCAAAGGGATTCCTCAAAGCTGGGTTCGTTTTCTCTCTGAAGCATATCCATATTTAGGATACGAATTTCGTCAGGCAGATAAGTCCCGTGGTTGGGACGCCCTTGCCAATCGACCTGTAGCTTGCCGCGAAAGATGATGCGCTCGGGGTCCTGAACGTTGCGGACGTGTAGGGCGAAGGTGAAGGTGGATTGGGGGGAGTCGCCTGGGCGAGGTTCGAATGAGGCGTGATGCCACTCGCTTTGCTCGATACGATAACCCATCGATTGGTAGTTACGGATGAATTTCTGAAAGGATTCTCGATTGAGAGCTGGCTGGAAGGAGCCCTTATGGACAAGGTGTTGGATCCCGTGGGGGAGCGCTCTCTGCGGGGCGAGGGCAGGAAGAAAAAGGGTATTAAGCGGGAAATCGACGAGGGCATCGGCTTGGTCGTCTTGCTTTCGCATTTCGTCCCATAGCTGTATGAAAGCCGTTTCGTATTCCTGGGCGAGGCGTTCGTTTTCCCAGATGGATGCGTCGAGTTGCTGTCGTTGATTAATGATATCGAGAACGCTGTCTGCAAAGGCGACGGAGACGACTCCGATAGCGAGGGGTAGAGCTGCTAGGGTTTTCATATGCATCGAGATAATATGCGAAGTTACTTTACTTAAGGTGCAATTTGGTG
>JBCCZW010000604.1:0-3002 GCA_039186805.1 Verrucomicrobiota bacterium | reverse complement strand
ATCAGCTTTAGAGTCAAAGGGATGGTCGAGGAAAGAAACTATCGATTCTGGTGATTGTTGGGCGGATACGATCTGGAAGGTGGAGTCTCGCTGGTCACCCGAAGGAGTTCCTGCATTCATCACGTTTCTGGTAGATCCACAAACCGAAAGTAATGACAAAAAGAATGAGCATGTCTGGGGTGTTGGCATTTCAGGAGAATTGCCGACCTCACGAATAGAGGCAGAAAGAAATGGAACTCTTGCATTGAAGAAGATCCAAAAGCACTTGGACGAACTTACTGAATTGCTAGAACCGCTCAGATCAGGAGCTATAAACGATTTGCGATAACCAGGCAGCTCACACAATGTCGGCAAGCAACCACCCCTTTCGTAACAACCGTATGGAAATCGACATCACAACTAATGAAACCTCAACCGAAGCCGACATCGTGTGGCTTTGACGTTAGCAAAGAAATGAAGTACTCAGCAAAAGCAGAAATCCTCGAAACCGACGACGACGCTCAATTGGCTTGGGATGCTATAGAGCCAGTTTGGGACGATTTCCCAGTTGGTGGAAGATTCAACGCGATGAGTGCTTATCTCGATTCCCTAAGCTCTGGTCAGCGATCATTACTAGCGATCGATTGGTGTCAGAAAGAAATAAGAAATGGAGGAATGATTCAGTTATTTGGAAACTCCACCGGAAACCTAGTTCCTCAGGCAATCGAAGGATTCCGAACCATCGGAGCAAAAAAGTATGCAGACATATTGACCGAAGCATCTCAGTGTCTTGGAAGTCCGTATCCACAATCTGGGAATGCTAGAAAGAAGGCATACTCATCTTTAGATTCATCAGAGAAAGAAAGAATTGAAGAACTCGATGGAGAATTTCTGAAGTTATTATGGTCCGACTCAGATGATCTTGAGCCGATAAGAGCGGGTTTCGTAAGACAGAACTGCAACGAGTTTATTGAAAACTAAAATTATGCTAACAAGGCGCAGCAGACAACGAGCACAAGCGCTCGCCGTCTGTGCTTAGCGTGTGTGCTGGGCATGTTATGAAGCTCGCATAGTGAAAGTCTATGTATCAGGTATTCGCAGAGCCGAAGATTAGGAGAAGGGCAACTGCGTCGTCGCGAGGCGTCGTGGGGAGGAAGCCCAATCCGAAGATGCGGGGCGACGAACAGGTACCGAGGCGACAGCCGACAGCGAAGCGAAAAACATCGGATATAAGGTGTGACGCAGTCGGGACCAGCGAGCACGTGATCGCCAAGTCCTCCATCTGCAATCGGACTGCGTTTTATAAATCCGGCGTCTACGTATCGTTCCGAGGCGAAGCCGACAAAACCGATTGCGAAGCAAGTCGGACCAAGCTTCATGACTTACCCCAGGAGATCTGCGAGACTGACCCTGGGGTCTGCCGTCGGCGCGAGCCGACGGGACCGTTTCGCAGAAGTCAGCAGAAGGCGTATTAGTTCCTTGGAACGAGCCAGGAGTAGCCGCAGACGGACGATCCGTCCGGCGAATGGACTGGAGGTCTCACTTGGATCGAAGGCCTGAACGGTTAACCGAGCGATCGGAATCCGAATGCGTCGTCCGCAAGCCGTCCGCGCTGGCAGGGCTGCCCTCGTATCGAAGGGGCGAACGAGTCGACGCGGAAGGAAGTCCCGAGAGCTCGAGCGAGAAGCTCCTGATGGAGCGGATCGTGGAAAGCGGAAACATGAATGCGGCCTACCGCAAGGTGAAGGCCAACAAGGGAGTCGCTGGGATCGACGGCATGTCCGTGGATGAACTGGTCGACTTCGTCAAGTCCGACTGGTCCGGGATTAAGAGCCGTCTTCTCGATGGTTCCTATCGTCCTGAGCCGGTGTTGAGGGTGGAGCTGCCCAAGCCCGACGGGGGAACCCGCCTGCTGGGCATACCCACGGTATTGGATCGGCTGATACAGCAGGCGATCCTGCAGGTCCTTCAGGAGGATCACGACGATAGCTTCTCGGACTCGAGTTTCGGTTTCCGCCCGGGGCGCAGCGCGCGCCAGGCGATACTGAAGGCTCGGGACTACGTGAAGGGCGGCCGCCGCTGGGCGGTCGATCTGGATCTGGAGAGGTTCTTCGATCAGGTGAACCACGATCTGCTGATGAGCGAGGTCGGAAAGATCGTTTCCGATCCCCGACTTCTGAAGTTGATACGCGGATACCTGAGGGCTGGCGCTATGGTCGGCGGCGAAAGCCGTCCGACGGTCAAGGGGACGCCGCAAGGCGGACCTTTGTCTCCATTTCTGGCGAACGTTCTTCTGGATCGCTTCGACAAGGAGATGGAGAAGCGAGGCCATGCGTTCGTCCGCTATGCGGACGATTGCAATATATACGTTTCCTCGCTTAAGGCGGCGAAGCGGATATTGGCGAGCTCGACGCGTTTCCTCGAGCGAAAGCTCAAGCTGAAGGTGAATATATCGAAGAGCGCTGCGGACCGTCCTTGGCGACGCTCGTTTCTCGGCTTCACGATTAGCGTATGGAATCGCGTGCGAGTGAGCGATAAGTCCTGGAAACGCTTCAAGTTCCGGGTGAGAGCGCTTACGCGCCGCAACTCGGGCTGGAGCATGGATAGGGTGATAAGCGAGCTCAACGTCTTCCTTCGCGGCTGGAAAGGCTACTACGACGCGGCCGACTCGCGCGATCCCTTCGTCGAATGCGAAAGATGGATACGTCGGAAGCTTCGTTGCTATCAGCTGAAGCAATGGGGCAAGAGCGGGTATCGCAATCTTCGCCGATTGGGCGTGGATCGTCGCATCGCGTGGCTGACCAGCAAGTCTCCTCATGGTCCTTGGAGGATCAGCCGTACGCCTGGAGCTCACTGTGCGCTCAACAATAACTACTGGCGCGGAAAGGGTTTGATAAGCCTCTCCGCTCCGACTTGAATGCGTTGATGAATCCGACAACCTTAACCGAACCGCCTTGGTACGTGATCCGTATGCCGGGTGGTGTGAGAGGGGCGGAGCCGTGAGGCTCCCCTCTATCTCGATT
>JBCCZW010000603.1:0-3013 GCA_039186805.1 Verrucomicrobiota bacterium | reverse complement strand
TGAACGACCCTCCCCAGATGAGGTACCCCAAGAGGAATCGCTAAGGCGATTTCATCAGGCTGCTTTTTTCTCGTTCGACCCATTTCTGCGTGATTTCGAACATAATTCAGAAATAAAGCCGAATCGCGATAAAATACTAGAGCCTGTTCCCAAACATCGACGCAAATATCCACCCCGCGCCAAGACGTCTATCAAAAGGAGATCGCCCGCGCATCCGGGCTCCTCCTCAAGTATCCAATTTTCAATCGCAAGTCGCTATCTCAATAAATGAGAAAGGTCTACCAAGCCTCAGTGATTCATTTCTCTCTGAAACAAAATCGCCATCCCTCGAAGCTTCCTGGCCATCTTACCGTCTCGCGCCGGCTTCCGTTCCCCCGGGTCTTTTTCCAAATCGTAGAGCGTCAAGCTCGGGTGAAGAGCCAGTTTCCACTTGCCGGAACGCACCGCAGCCAAGGCTCCATGGCTGCCATGGTAGAAAAACGCATTTAGGTACTCCTCTTTAGTGAAACTTGAACCCCACTCGTAGTCCGACAAAAAGGCCCGCCTCAACGGGACCTCCGCATTGAGCGATACGCCCTCCTCGAAAGCAGGAATCCCCTCGCACTCTCCTTTCAGAAAAGCGCTCAGATCGCGACCATCCAAAATGACGCCTGCGGGAATTTCTATTCCCGCCAAGGATGCCAAAGTGGGATACCAATCCATCGCATGCGCCAACAAATCCGTATCCAACTTTTCAACCAATCCGACACCGGAACCCGAAACGATGCAAGGAACGCGAATCCCTCCCTCATAGGTCGTCAACTTGCTGCCCCGAATAGGCTGACGCTCATTGCGCCCCGGTTTCCGGCCATTGTCGGATGCGTAAATGACGATCGTCTCGTCATCGATTTCCAATTCCTCGAGCGTATCCAATATTCGCCCTACATGAAAGTCCATCTCCTGAATCGCGTCGCCATATTCGCCCCACTCCGAACTGCCCCTGAACGCTTCGCTTACCCCCAAAGGATGGTGCAGCATCGTATGCGGCAAATAAACGAAGAAAGGTTCGTCAGACTCCACCCGTTCCTCGATCCAATCAATCGTCTCGTCGGTGTACAAACGCGTCAAATCCCCTGGATCCGTACCGCGTTCAGTCACTTCGCTATTTCTCAGCAGCGGCAATCCTCCCTCATCGTCGAAGTGCGCGACTTCATAAGTATCCAAGTTATGGAGAACGCCATAGTAGTGATCAAAGCCCTGATTCCATGGAAGGTACTCTTCCTTGAAGCCCAGGTGCCACTTCCCCACGCAAGCCGTCGCATAACCGGCGGTCTTGAAAAGCTCCGCCATCGTTAAAACTTCCGGAGCGATACCCTCATCCGAATCCGGTCGATGCACCCACACTTCGCTATGCGTCCTCCTCGGATAGGCGCCCGTCACCAGCCCCGCCCTTGAAGGACTGCAAATGGGAGCCGCTGCGTAGTAATCCGTAAAACGGATACCCTGCTCAGCCAGCGCATCGATGCGCGGCGTCTCAACCTCCGTCGCGCCATAGCACCCCAAATCGTAATAGCCCTGATCATCCACGAAGATGAAAACGATATTGGGTTGATCCGATCCTGCCCAAGAACTCAGAAACGAGGCAAACGCCGCCCCTACAAAAAGCATGTGTTTCGTATTCATTTCCTATATACTACTATTTCAATTTTTTCGCCTGCGAATCAGTATTCTTGTAGACCGCAGAGGGATCCAGAGTCTAGAATACAAAAGCCTATCAAGACTTTGAAAACGCCAGTCTAAAGACGAACCCTCGAAAACCCTTCCAAGCTAAAACTTGCATTCATCACGAAAATCTACAGCCAGAATGCCACTGAAAGTCAACCCGGCAACCAAGACTTAAGAACTCTCCAAAGCTACGCGAATCCACTCTCTAAGTAATCGCTAATCAGCCATTTCACCGCCTCCTCAATCCTTCTCATCCAATACCTATCAATGCGGACCATCAAATGTAGGGAGCTCCCTAATACCCATCTAGCCAATCGCCCACCCTTTTCGGAGTTACGTAAAAAGTCCGCGTCGCAGAGGAAAGAAAGCAGCCGCAAGAGCGAACCCCTTTCTTAAGATAAGGATCCTTCACCTGCGTATCGCAAATGTCGCGACAGATTGATGCATACTCCTCAACATCGCGAACTTCGCGCCGCAGGGTTTCTGCGATTACGCATTCATCCGGTTGAATCGAGGCTCCATCGCCTTGAGACAAGTCTCTCGTTTCGGACATCATACTTCGATTTAGACGCCACGCTACGGCCTACCGCAAACACCCTGCCAGCCCGTCCATTAACCAAGGTCCGAATCTAGAGGTCGCGGCGAATTCGAAATACTCTCCACAAACAAGGGAACATCCGGACACTTCCGCTGCAGCAAGGAAACAAACCCTTTCACATCCATCAAGCCCTCCCCAACCGCCGTCCACTGCAGCATCGCTCCTTCGGGAGTCGGCCAAAGCATATAGTCTCGCACGCTCATGCAAAGCGCATGCTCGCCCAGCTTTTCCAGATGAACCATGGGATCCTCCATCGCCCAAAGCGCATTTCCTGGATCCAACATCACCCCGCAAAGGTCGCTGCCAACCCGTTCGATCAATCCCAAAATCTCCTCCGAACGCGTATCCCCCGCATGGTTTTCAAAGGCAAACTTCACGCCCGTATCCATCGCGCGGCTACGGACCGCCAACATCGTATCCGCCGCTTCGTCCAAACGAGCTTCAATCCCTCCGTCGCCATAACGATCATCAATATTTCCAATCCGGCAGTTTACCACCGAAGTATCGAAAATCTTCGCCAACTTCACCCCCATCGCCAAAGCCTCCTCCGGCGATCCGTAGCGATCCTTAAAACTCTTCGCTCCCGCGCTAATGCCTCCGGCTCCAATCCGAACCTCCACACCCAAGTTCTTCGCCTGCTTGCGAACCCCCTTCAAATAGGCCTCGTCCAAACTCTCGAAATAATGAAAGCCATTGAGCAACACGGCATCC
>JBCCZW010000602.1:0-3014 GCA_039186805.1 Verrucomicrobiota bacterium | reverse complement strand
GGCCAAGCGGAAGTGCCCGGCTGGATCAATGAAACCGATATCGACACCTCAATCATCGATTAGGCCGCCGATCGAACGAGCTAGAAATACAGCAGAGAAGAGACGAAAAATCTCCTACCCGGAGCGGCGGAATCTTGCCGCCGGACGCGCCTACCGCCCCTGAAGCTGCCCGAAAAACTGGAGAAAGTCCATATTGGTCGGTTCGATCTGCATCGCGCGATTCAAGGCATACTTTGCCTCTTCAATACTACCCACCTGAGCCTGAGCGACTCCTAGATTATACCACCAACGCGCTTGTGTCGGTTCCTTGGATACAGCTCGCTTCAGCGAGTTGATAGAAGCTAAAGTATCGCCCTTTTCCGCGTAGAGCAGCCCGAGCCCATAATAGGCCATTGCGAAGTCCTTATCGATCGCCAAGGCATCGGTCATCATCTTAATCGCTCCGTCCACATCGCCCGCTCGGTCCAACATGATCGCTCCATCGTACTTCAACTGAGGATTGTTAAGGTCGAAGCCAATCGCCTGCCTCGTCAGCTGAATCGCCAAAGCCGCATCGCGATGCAGCAAAGCCAGCTCGGCCCTTCTCAGCGCGCCGGAGGGACGGTCCGCATTCGCATCCGCAAAGGCTTCCCATTCTTCATAAGCCTTCACGTTGGAACGCCACATCGGCAAAGTCGCATCGGCAGCTCGCAGTCGAACAATTCGGGATTCGTCCTCCAACCCCGCCTGCACCTCAGCGAGCTTATCTTGACGAGCCGTGAAAATGCTCATCGCCGCATCACGCTCAATCGGCTCCTCCGCCTCGATGGACTTTTCAGCAGCTGCTAAAACGCCCTCCTCATTTGCGGCAATCGGCAACATTCTCAAGTAGGTGGATCTCCAATACGGATTCTCTTCATCCTGATAAAGCGCCAACAGTTCCTCCCAGACTTCAATATCGCCGGCCTCGTAACGCGCCAAAGCATCCGCTCGACGATGGACCTTCGTCTTGCGATCCGTCTCGCCGAACCATGTATCCACTTTTTCCTTAGCCCACTCGTTCGTCTGATCTTGGTGACATCCCGTACAAGCATTGGGCACTCCATGCTTCATCGACAAATGGGGATCCGGGCTCGTGAAACCGTGATCGCGACGCCAGTCTCTATCCATATAGACGCGCTTCGGCATGTGGCACTCCACGCAACGGTTACCCGCGCTCCCTTCGGCATGACGGCTATGTTCAGTCGGGTTAATGATTGTCGCCTCTTTCAAGCCGGTCGCATGGCATTGCATGCACAAAGAGTTGTCGCCATAAGGCAACTTCGGCGTCGCCGTGTGAGGATCATGACAGTCTAAGCAGGTCACCCCTTTGTGACCCATTTTGCTCAATCGAAGCGACGCATAAACGTAATTCTCCTCCAAAGCCTGACCATCCGCGAAGTAAGCGCCCGGCTGATTCGGCAGCACCAAACGGAAATGATCTTCAAAATCCTCGCCGGGACCAAACTCATTAGGAGTCAATTCTTCCCGACGGGCGTGGCAAGACGCGCAATTCTCCATGTGCGCAGTATGAGCCGATTGCACGTCATCCGTCGTCGGCTTTACGTATCCTCCCAGTCTCGCAGCCGCAATATGCTTATCCAAATCCCCATGACATTGAGCGCAAGAAATGCCCTCGTACTTCCACTCGCTGGCGTAAGCGTGAGCCTTGATGTCGTAGTTCTTTTTGTAATCGGTGAGATGACAGAAAGCGCAATTGGAGTTCCAATTCATTCCCTGCTCGTTCCAATGGCCCCAATCGCCTGGAAGGCGTTCCTCGCCCCCAAAAACGTCGAACCACTCTTTCTCGTGGGGATCATAGCTGAGCGCATGAATCTGAAAACGCCCGCCCTCCTTCGGCACTAGATACTGAACTAAGGGATCGACGCCAATTGCCGAATCCACTTCGAACTCCTGACCCATCGCCTCATCAATGATCGTGGGCTTTCCATCTTCATTCTTCAATTCGAAGCGCCTCCCGGCTGCGTCGGTTGTTTCGCCAATCGAGAACGCTTCCGCATCCAAGCTTTGATCCAACCTCCTGTGAGCCAAAGCATGGTGACTATTCTTCCATGATTCAACCTCCGCCGCATGACATTCCACACAACTCTGAGGGTCGAAGTGGGCAGGAGTTTCAGCCATCGCCGCATTTCCACCACCGGACAATCTGGCATCTTCGCCAGACTTTTCACCGCAGGCAGTCATGCATAAACCAATAGCTATCAGTGAAATAGCTGAGATAGGTCCAATCTTTTTCCAATTGGAAAACACAGTATTTTCGGGCATACGGGAAATCGTTTAACTCGCCTACACCAACAAAGCCTCTCAAAAGTGCAAAGCGAATTCTGCGTCGCTTACGATCTATTATCAATTCGATCGATCCTATAAGCCATCTTTGCATTGAAGATAGGCTCTGACTGCGAAGACGAACATTGAAACCTCTCACGCTGGCATCGAAGGCCAACTTTCTCAGAAAAAGTTTGAACAATAATCTCGACCCAAAGTCCTACATCTGTAGGAAAGAAAGAAATCAGTTTTCATTACCAATTACCCTGAACTCCTAAAGCGAGTTCACCCTCAACAATCAAACCGCGACAATGGGTTACTTGTATCCAAATTTCAATTTAGCGAACCGAGGCCTCATAGGGAGACCACAGCTCGCCGCTGCGATGTATATGACCTGGCAATTGTGGGTGCCGGAACAAAAGTGTGGAAATCGTACGGGATGAGGAGGAATCGAAGCAATAGTGCGTAGGAACGAACCTATAATGTGTGTGTAAAGAGGGGTCGGCTTTTCAGCCGGCCCTTCTCTTTTTCCGGATCACTGCTAACAGGCCCCAATTCCTCCTCTTTCACGCGTATCCAAAAATGCCCGCTCATTACACATTTACTTCAACTTTTCTAATTTTTGACGAAATCCCACCCACCTTGTGACTTATTAAATAGATATTCTCCCAGAACCCAAATTTCGATTGCTCTCATCGCCCCAATTATCC
>JBCCZW010000601.1:0-3023 GCA_039186805.1 Verrucomicrobiota bacterium | reverse complement strand
ATGATTCCTTGCCGGCAGTGTTGAGCGAGGGGGGAATGGGGTTCTTTTCGGAGGAGATGGTTGAAGCGGCGGTGAAGGAAGTCGGCGAGATTCACCAGGAAATGTTGGCGGCTGAGATGGAGGGCGATTATTTTGCGGTGAGAGAGAAAGCTCATTATCTTTCCAACACTGCGATGGCTTTGGGAATCAAGGTTCTTTACGTGGATAGCAAGGCTTTGCAGAAGGCGGCGGATGAGGAAGAGATGGACGATGTGAAGCGCTTGTTGCCTCGACTGAAGGACAACTTCGAGGAGTGGCGGCGTACTTCGTGACTCTCTCGAAAAGTTTTCCTCCTAACGGTCTTCGTTCGATAGGATTGGGAAGGCGAAAAAGGAACTCGAAATTTCTTTGGATGCGATTTTTTCGATCTCCGAGAAGTTGATTGATGCAGGGCATCCGGCGGAACGGGAGAGCTGCTCGCGTTTGCTGCAATTTCATTGCGGGAAGGTCAGGGAGCGGACGCGAAGGAGCTTTTTGGAGAATGTCGCAAGCTTCGGTAGTGAAATGGAAGGGGCCTATTTGCGTGCGGCCTTGAAATGGTCTTTAGAGGAGGAGAGGTCTTATGCTTGTCGAAGAGGCGTGTCATTGGTTGACGGATACGAGACTTTAGAAGGGGAATACGTCACTTTGGATCGAAGCGCGTTCAACGAATTGATGAGGCGGTTTTTGAGAACTTCGATTGAATTGTCGGAGCCGAGTTCGATTGAGTATCGAGCGATCGAGTTAAAGCGTAGCCGCAGGGAATTATGGTTTCGGGTAGAGGCGAAGCTTGAGAAGTTTCGTGGGAGAAGTTGGTTCTCGCGCTTATTCGGCAGAGTGGAGGACGGTGACCAGATTGAGTCGGGTCTGCGTCTGGCTCAATTGAGCCGGGTGGCTGAGTGTTCTGGAGCGGTCAGTCGTTTTAGGATGACTTGGTTGGGGGGCGCCGTATTAGAGCTCGATTTTCAAGTTAAGAGGGCGGGGACTTTGAAAGAGGAATTATTCCGGGACGAGGGGATCGACGGCCGGGCGAGTCGGATCTTGTTAGTTGAAGATAACGTAGCGTGTCAGGAGATTTTGGGTACGCTGCTTCGTCGATGGGATTTCTATGTGAAGATTGTCGGTTCGGCGGAAGAAGCCTTGGAAGTATTGTCGGTTGACCCGTCTTATCGGTTTGGGATATTCGATATCATATTGTCGAAGGCTTCGGGAGAGGACTTGGCTGTGATTTGTCGGAAGCGGGGTGAATTGAAGGGAATGCGTTTAATCTCCGTCTCGGGATCGGGAAGCATGCCGTCGGAGGATCTGTTTGACTGGAGATTGCTGAAGCCCCTGACGCCGCAAGCTTTGAAGAGGGCCTTGGGCGGACTTGCCGTGGAAAAGGCGGAACGTTGAATGGGCTATGATGATTTGGGCCGGAAGACCGGCATTTTTTCCGAATCGGTTTCGAGGTAGGCTCCGCCGATGAGGTCGATACAATAGGGAACTGCGGGGAAGACGGCCTCGAGGTTTTCTCGAATGGCTTTGGGCTTGCCTGGCAGATTGACAATTAGGCAGCTGCCGCGTGTGCCGGCAGTTTGTCGCGATAGGATTGCGGTGGGGACGTATTTGAGGGAAGCGGAGCGCATTAGTTCTCCGAAGCCTGGAAGCATTTTGTCGCAGACGGCCTCGGTGGCTTCGGGGGTGATGTCTCGGGGGGCGGGTCCAGTGCCTCCGGTAGTGACGGCGAGACTACAGCCTTTTTCGTCAGCGAATCTTTTGAGCGTGGCCTCAATCTGGTCCTGCTCGTCAGGGACGACAGCGTATTCCACTTCGAAGGAGGTAGTGAGCCATTCCTTTAGAAGTTCGACGCAGGCTTTGCCTGGAATGTCTTCGTAGATGCCTTTCGAGGCGCGGTCCGAGATGTTGATGACGCCGATTTTTGCGGGAGTATCTTCTTGGCTCATAGGTCGTGTAGTAGGGAGGGACCTTGGCGAGCAGGGCGTGATTTGGAAAGAATTTTGTGGGGACTTGGGTCTAGTCGAATTGATGATTGAATGGATCGAGGAATTCGGAGGACGGACGGTGATGGATGGAGAGTTGACAGATTGGGGGAGGGGGAGTGATGTTGAGAGATCGATTTCGCCGCTAAAGCTGCGCGAAATTGCTGCTTAGATGAAGGAACCAGAGCCAAATTTTAACGAAGTCGTCGAGTTGATCGTCAAGGAAGATGACAGGTACACGAAAGGGGGCTATTCTTTTTTGCGGAAGGCCTTGGATTTCACGATCGATAAGGAACGCAAGCGTCAGGGTAAGGTTGTGACGCGCAAGCAGCGGCATGTGACGGGGCAGGAGCTTTTGGTTGGGATAAAGGAGTATGCGCTAGATCAGTATGGACCGATGGCGTACACTTTGTTGACGAGCTGGGGGGTCCTTCGCTGCGAGGATATTGGCGAGATGGTGTTCAACTTGATCGAGTATGGGATCTTCAGTAAAAATGATGATGACTCTCGGGAGGATTTCTCTTCGATTTTCACTTTCGAGGAGGCTTTTGTGAAACCGTTTCAGCCGTCGCGGAGAAGATTGAAGCGTCCCCGCTACAAGGTAATCGAATCGTTGTAGGAGTCTCTGGGTTCAGTTGCAAAACGTAGGGGCTTCTTTGATCGATAGGGGTCGGGGGCAGGCTGTTTTTCGTTTTAGGTTAGTTTTTTCTTAGGATCTTATGTCTTATACTCCAGCTAGTCGTTCTATCGACGAAAGTCGCGCGATGATCGCCCCTTTGATGAGGGAGCCAGTCGAGCGTTATGTGTTGTCCAATGGCTTGACGGTTTTGCTGAAGCAAGATTGTTCGAATGCAGTTTGCTCGGCCCAGGTTTGGGTGAAAACGGGGAGCATCCACGAAGGAAAGCATTTGGGGGCGGGGATTTCTCATTTCGTCGAGCACATGCTTTTCAAGGGAACTGAAAAGCGCGAAGGGAAGCGTATTTCCGAAGAGATCCAGGAAGCGGGCGGCTATATCAATGCGT
>JBCCZW010000600.1:0-3028 GCA_039186805.1 Verrucomicrobiota bacterium | reverse complement strand
GATAGTTTCAATGGGCTACCTAGAACTCGATCTCCTGCAAACAGCCGACATCAGGAAAATCTTCAAGAGCCCATTTACAATCGCAGCCGCATTTGATGTCGTGCTGGGCCTACTCCTCATTTTGGGCGTCACAGAGATCTTTTCTCTCTTGCGATTCAGGGCCGCAGTGGGAGCCGGCCTATTTTCGATTTTATTCCTAGCGAGCGGAGATCCTATTCTGGCGGTCAGCACCGTTTTCATCTCCATCAGTATGTACTTTTGTACTGTGATCATCAATACGCCGCGCATACTGCTTGCCTGCTTGCCTGGAGTTTTGGGTGTAATCGGATACGTTTACGTCCTGATTCTACCTCAAGCATAAGCGCAGCGGCGATCATCCCATGAATTCCAAATTTCAGGCTCTCCTCAAAAAGGGCTCCCACATCCGTGAAAAAATGTGGGATTCAACTGAAGAAGTAAAATTCTCGGAGAACCTGATGTACGCCAGCCTTCGCGTGATCACAATCACTTGGCAAGGCATCAAGGAGAATCGACTCCTCATCCGAGCGGGAGCGCTCACATTCAGTTCGCTCCTCGCCCTCGCCCCAATGATAGCCCTCTCCGTTCTCGTATCCGGCTTCATCCTAGACAAGACCGATAGCGATGTAGCCACAAAAACGATACAGAATGCCCTCCAGTTCATCGCGCCTCAGATGAGCGATTACGATGAAATCTCAACCGAAGGAAACGGCGACGCAGAAGCTTCCATCGAACCTAATTCCACATCGCAGCTCAACCTGGAGGGCCTGATCGAAGGCTTCATCGAAAACAGCCAATCCGGCGCCGTTGGCATTAGCGGTATGATCATGTTGGTGCTGATCGTCATTCAGCTTTTTTCCTCCATCGAAGATGCATTCAACGATGTCTGGGGCGTAAAAAGAGGCCGCAGTTGGGTGATGCGAATCGTGATGTATTGGACCATCCTCACTTTGGGCGCGGTCCTCTCGTTTGCCGGAATTGCCATGATCGGGGTCCAAGTCGCCGAATACGCCAACTTGCTGGAAGATCGATGGTGGAGCGTCAATGTGATGCAAATTGGGGGCGTCATCGTCATCACCGCGATCCTGGCCGGTTTCTATCGTTTTATTCCAAACACCTACGTCACCTGGAAAGCGGCTTTCATCGGAGCCTTTTTCGCCATGGCGGGCCTATACATCAACAAGTCCCTCGCTTTCCTCTACGTCGATAAAGTGGCCCTACAGAAAAACCTCTACGGTCCAATGGCCCTGCCGTTGGTCCTGATGGCAGGCATGCTTGTGTTTTGGATCATTCTCCTCCTCGGCGGAAGAGTCACCTACGCCGTTCAAAACGCCACCTACAAAGGACACCGCATCGCCTGGAACCAACTCAGCGACGCATCCAAAGAGGGTTTGGCCCTCCTCCTCTTTACGAAGATCTGCCGCCGCTTCAGGGACTGCGAGAAGCCGCTGACCGCCGGAGATTTGGCAGAAGATCTCAGCCTGCCCATAAATTTCATCAACGCCTGCCTCACGCGACTGAGCGATCTGCATCTCACCTCAGCCATCCCCCCGGGAAACGGCGAACACTTCCAGGAATATCGCTACCAACCGGCCCGACCGCTCGACCGAATTACCCTCAGCGACTTTTACCACGAATTTCGTCAATTCGGCAGCAATCCCGACAAGAGCTGCTTCGATCGCTTCGACCCAATCGTTGAAGAATACCACAAACTCTTAAACGATAACCGAGACCCGAGCCTCAAGGACACGACCTTCGAGGATATCATTGGACGAATCCCCGCTTAAAGTCTGCGAAATATCCCAGCGACTCCCCCAAACCGCCTCAACAAGCGGTTTTGCCCATTGACAGAGGGAGACCGCCCTTTAATTTCGACCTCCTTTTCAACGTATAATCAATATGTTTTCCTGGCTCCAAACCAAGCTTCAAAAACACTACAAAGTAGTCTTCGTTCTTCTCTTCATAGCCATCATTCCCGCCTTCATTTTGGTAATCGGCGATTTTGGCGCGGGAATAGACAATTTCCGAGACAGGGAATCCGTTAACGCAGGCTTCTACGATATAGATCTTAATACCGAAGAGAAGCAGCGCGCATTCTTCACCGAAGCAGATCTCAGCTTCTACATCATGAACGGAGGCAATCGCGCCCAACAACAGGACATCGTGTCCTACGCCTACGGTCGAGCCGCCTGGCTTCACGTCGCAAATGAGCACAATATCCCAGGACCCAACACCGAAGAGCTCACGGAATTCATCAAAGAGATGATCCTCTTTCAAAACCCTCAAGGTCAATTCGACCCAGTCATCTACAACAGCGCCCTCGACGGCCTAAAGACTTCCCGAAACGTCTCTGAGGGCGAAATCACGGCGGCGATCAGTCAAGACTACCGCGTCAATCGTATCCAAGACGTAATCACCAACCCCGGTTACGTCCTTCCCTCGGAGGTCCTGGACTTACTCAAGCAACAAAACACTACTTGGTCCGTATCCGTCGCCGAACTCGACATCTCCGCTTACAATCCTGAAGTCGATGCCAGCGATGAAAAGGTCCAAGCCTACTTCGACGAAAACGCCAGCAATTACCGGACCCCGGATCGCCGCGTCATTTCCTATCTGGAGCTCAAAGCCCTGGACCTCCAAAGCGAAATCGAAGCCAGCGACGACGACCTCTTAGAGTATTTCGAACTCAACCGCTACAAATACGAAACTCCGCCCGCAGCCGACGCGGATCCAAGCGCGCCGATCGAAGAACCCACTTTTGCGGAAAATAAAGAGAAGGTCGCTCTAGACTTTAAGATGGAGAAAGCGAAGATTGTCGCCGAAGACCGCGCTACGGAAATCGTCATGAGCGTCGTCGACGCCGAACGCCGCGCGAATGAGAATCTGTCGGTCGATTCCGAAGTATTCAAAACTTTGATTCAAGAAAGCGGGTACGAAGTGAAGACCACCACTCCTTTCGGCATCAGCGAATCTCCCATCGGGCTAGGCTGGGGCCGGCTCATGGTCGGAG
>JBCCZW010000599.1:0-3034 GCA_039186805.1 Verrucomicrobiota bacterium | reverse complement strand
GAGCGCTTCATTTCGAATGGGGCGAACGACAATTTTCGTCGTATCGTCAAGTCGCAGGTATATCTCGGCCCCAGCGGACTCGGCTTGAGCAGTCCCGATCAACTTCGCATCGACGACACTATTCAAACCGGTTTTCCCGAGATCGGCGAGACCTACCGCATATGGTACTGGGATGATGCGGCGAACGAAGGCGTGATCAACGATTGGCGTATTATCGAGGCATTGCAGAATGCGGACGTCAGCCGCCGCGAGCTCACCTCGGAAGCGTTTACCCTGCAGAGCAAGTTTTTCGACGGAAACTTGGTGGGTATGTGGGCGCGTCGCAGCGACGAGCAAAATTCGATTCGCCGTTTGCAGCGTACCGAAGTGCGGGGGCCGACGGGATCTTTGGCGGAGAGAATTGAAGATCCAGGGAACAACGAGACTGATGGCAACTTCAACGAGGCGCTGCTATTCCTCGAGGATACTCCTTTTGCCGTCGACGAAGATTCCACTACAACTTGGAGCGTGGTCGCGAAGTACCCCGAGAATTGGATTGGCGAACTGCCTTTCGGAATAGATGCGAGCGTTCACTACTATGAGGCTGAGAGTTTCCAACCTGGCGGAGGCCAGGTAAATGTTCTCAATGAATCTTTGGCGAGTCCTTTTGGTACAACGACTGAGAAGGGCTTTACCCTCACTTTCGGAGAAGGCAGATTCTCGATTCGCTACAACGACTACAAAACGGTCAACGCTTTCGCTCGTACCAATCTCGAGGGAGGGCTGAGTGACGTTATTGGTCGTCCACGCTTCTTCATTAACCGAATTGCGGAGGCGGAGGAAAGCGGATTGCCTCTGTTCCCCGATGGCTACAGCCCGGACCCAAATGTGACTGGTAATTATCAGGACTTCTTTGATAATCCGGGCGATTATACGGCTGCCGAAGGTTCCGACGCCTCATACCCCATCGGCGGCTCTCCGAGCAATCGCCAAAGAGCGACGGGTACGGACGCCGATCTGGCGGGCGTCGCTTCCTACGATGCGTACTACGACCTGCTGATTTCGATCCTGCCCCCGGAGGTCCAGTCGATATATAATTTCTCCGTTGAGCGTAATCCTGACGGGACGCTCGATGTTTTGGAGAATCCGCTGGATGGCAGTTTGCAGTCTACGAACGACTTTGTTTCCTCGGGTAAGGAAATCGATCTCGTGGGCCGACTTACCGACAATATCAGCATTTCGGTCAACGTGGCCCAGCAGAAGACCGTGACATCGAATACGGGACCGATCGCGATACCTTTGGCGGAGGAAATCATGCAGAATATCATCGATCTGGGATTGTACGAAATACGCGATTCTCCTTTTCAAACCGAACAGGGAGCGGTGGGCGCTACGCGTTACGAGGGAACTTTGAGAACGCTTCGTACCGCCAAAGCGAAGGATGGGACTCAGTCTCCAGAGCAACGCGAGTGGCGCGCAAACGCGACTTTGCGCTACGATTTTCTTGATGGAAAATTCAAGGGTTTCAGCGTCGGCGGCAGCTTGCGTTATCAAGACGAAATTGCGGTTGGATATCCGAATATCGTAGATGAGAACGGTATCGTGCGGCCTGATGTTTCGAACCCTTGGTTCGGTACGGACGAAATTAACGGGGATTTGCTCTTGCGCTATCGTCGTCCTCTGGGCGATGGCAAGATCGATTGGAGCTTGCAGTTCAATGCTCGCAACTTGTATCGCAGCAACGGAAACGATGATGTACCTGTGACGATCAATCCGGACGGTCGCGTTGGGATCATCCGTATTCCGAATGAACGTCAGTTCTTCATTACGAATACATTCAGTTTCTAGCCATTTGGCAGTTCAATTTAATTCGTGCCCTGTCGTTAGCGACAGGGTATTTTTTTGGAATAGCGTGTAGCTTGCAATTTTGAACTTTGCGGGTAGAAATAGGCCTATGCGTGAACTATGGCGTTCGCTCGTTTTTTTATGGGCATGTTGCCTTTCTGTATCCACTCTTTGGGGAGAGGTCGAGGGGCGCCGTTTGGCGGAGCAGCATTGCGCGAATTGTCACCAGTTTCCGGAGCCGGACCTGTTGCCGGAGAGGAGTTGGCGCTATATGCTTAGCTACATGGGCTTTTTCCTTGGGGTGGAGGATTATGACGACTTGGAAGGCGAGTCCGACGCGACTCTGGAGAGCATTCACGCTCGCGCGGGATTCGTTCGAGAGGCGGGCATGTTTCCAGGGGGCTCTTTAATCTCGGAAGGCGATTGGGCTTTGCTGAAAAAGTACTATTTTTCCAATGCTCGCGATGCGGGGTCGGTGGGTATGACTTCCAACGCTGTCGCCGGCGAGATGGAGGGCTTCCGTGTTTGGAGTAGTCAGTATGAAATGGATACGCCCTTGACCTCTTTAGTTTATGTGGATGAGAGCAGTGGACATGTCTTGCTGCACGATGGTCGCTCAGAGCGTTTGACGATCTTGGATAAACGCTTGCGCTTTTTCGATTCCCACCCTGCCCCAGGAGTTTCGCTGGTCGATGCGGTTAGGAAAGGGGAGGACGCTCTCTATTTGCTATCGATTGGCGACCTGTTTGCGTCGAACATTGGAAAGGGATTTGGAGAGATTCAGCGGGTGAAAGTCTATGATGGCATTTTTCTCGGATTGGATATCCAGTTGGATGGGCTGCATCGTCCGGCCGATTTCGCCTTTGCGGATATGAACGAGGATGGCGTTGAGGACGTTTTGGTGAGCAATTTTGGCGATTACACAGGAAACTTCACGATCTACTTAGGCGAAAGAGAAGGCGGAGGCTTTAAGCCGGAGGGAATCGTCTTAAGCGAACAACCGGGTATCGTCAAGGGGGAGCCGTATGATTTTGATGGAGACGGGCGGTTGGATGTGGCTGTCTTGATGAGCGCGGCTAGGGAGAATATGAGCGTTTTCCTGAATCGCGGAAGTGGAAGATTCGAGCGAGAAATCTTATGGGAGGCGCATTCAGCGTTTGGATACGTAGGTTTCGAACTGCGCGATTTCGATGGAGATGGGCGTATCGAT
>JBCCZW010000598.1:0-3053 GCA_039186805.1 Verrucomicrobiota bacterium | reverse complement strand
GCCCTCCAAATGGATGGCAATTTGTGGTGCGTCGATCCTGATAATCGGCTGGTCGGCTATCGGCCGGATATTATTCGCAGGACGGCGGAATCGATCGTTGTGGGCAATCTGCCGCATGGGTCGAATTTGGTGATCAGTAGACTTAATGGCGCGGCGCAGGGATCTGTGGCGTCCGTTTTGGGAAGCAGAGCCTCGTCGGTGGTTGCTTCGAATGTGGAAAGGGAAGGCAAGTGAAGATCGGTTCGAAGTCTGATCGGAGCGGCGGTATTATCGCG
Organism: Verrucomicrobiota bacterium; assembly: GCA_039186805.1. GTDB lineage: Bacteria > Verrucomicrobiota > Verrucomicrobiia > Opitutales > Opitutaceae > JBCCZW01. The sequence goes on along the minus strand of JBCCZW010000598.1, from coordinate 2,778 downwards.
TGGTTTGCCGGTAATCACGTCGCTGCTAATATTCTGATGGGGTTTCTCCTGATCGGCGGCGCGATCAGCTTGTGGTCGATGCGAAGCGAGACCTTTCCGGCGATAGATCCGAATATTATAACGGTCTCGGTAGTCTATCCTGGGGCCACGCCGTACGAGGTCGAGGACTCGATTAGCAGCAGGTTGGAGGAGGTCGTCAAAGGGATTGAGGGCATCAAGCGGATTTCAGCCGAAGCTAGGGAAGGTTATGGATTTGTGAAGATCGAGGTGAAGGACTTTGGCGATCCGGAGCAGGTATACGATGACGTCGAAACCGCGGTGAATGGGTTGGTAGCGTTTCCGCCCGAAGATGCGGAAAGGCCTAGTATAAAAAGGATTCGCGTTACTCCCGACGTGATGACGCTCGCTGTCTATGGAGACGTCCCGGAGCTGACGCTCTACGAGTGGTGTCGAAAAATTGAAGAAGACTTGCAGTTGCTGAGCGGCGTCAGCCTGACCTCGCTGAGAGGGCTTCGCGAGAAAGAAATTTCCATTGAAGTTTCGGAGGAGAAATTGAGGGATAATAATATTTCTTTGGGATTTGTAGCGGACGCAATCAGGACTTTTTCTTCGGATACGCCTGCCGGGAATATGGAGACTTCTCAGGGCGAGATTCTGCTGAGAGTTCAAGAAAAGCGATACACCGGAGAGGAGTTCGGAAACATCCCGCTGCGAACGGGAGAGGATGGGTCTAGCTTGTATGTTTCCGATGTGGCGAATGTGGTTGATGGGTTCAACGACGCGAGTCTTGCGAGCCGATTCAATGGGGAACGGGCTGGATTTATAGACATCAAGCGTAGTGAATCTCAGGATACGCTCGAGGTAGCCGCTTCGATCAGAGGGTATTTAGAAACCCTGTCGTTGCCCGAAGGCATAGAGTTGACAATCCTTGAGGATGAGACGGTGCGCTTGAACGAGCGGCTTAATCTGATGATCCGCAATTCGATTATCGGCTTCGCGTTGGTTTTCCTTATTTTGACGCTCTTTCTGGATCTCAAGCTCGCGGTTTGGACGAGCGCGGCGATCCCAATTTCGTTTCTGGGAGGCATTATATTGCTGAACCAAATGGGCTACAGCCTGAACATGATCTCCCTCTTTGCGTTGATCGTCGTATTGGGGATTGTGGTCGATGACGGGGTTGTGACGGGGGAGAGTATTTTTGAAGAGCAGGAGAAGGCTCCAGGGGACAGGAATGCAGCGCTGAAAGGCGTTAAGGCGGTGATTGCTCCGGTCACTGTGGGAGTGGTGACGACGATGGCGGCATTCGCTCCTCTCTTCTTCAGTACCGGAGCGCTCGGGCAAATTATAAGCATCATACCTGTAGTGGTCATACCAATACTCTTTGTCTCCTTGATCGAGGCATATGTTATCTTGCCTGCCCATTTATCTAAGCCGACGCGTTGGAGCATCGGACCGGTCGCTGCGCTCAGAGATCGAATGTCGAAGATGCTGTTTGCGTTTACGGACGGCGTTTTGCTGCCCTTCGCTCGTTTTTGCATCCGTTGGCGTTACGCGACCCTGGGGCTGTTCGTTGCGGTTGGGATCTTCACTTACTCGATGGTCGTGAGCGGACAGATCCGGTTCGTGTTCTTTCCTTCGATTGAAGGGGATTCGATTAGAATCAACGTGAAGACGCCCGTAGGATCTCCATTCGATTCGACTGAGGCCCTGGTGGCGAAGGTTGAGGATGCTATATGGACAGTGGATCGCGAAACTGCGGATGGGGGCGCTGGCAAGGTCGTGAAAAGCGTATCCGCAAATGTCGGAATCTCCTCGGGAGGAGCGAGTGGTACGCCTTTCAGCGTTGGGTCGGGCAATCGGGGCAGTCATTTTGGCGAGATAACGGTGCAATTGACCTCATCTAGCGATCGCGATCTTTCGGCGGCGGATATAGAGTCTTTGATTCGAGCGAAGACCGAGAGATTGCCTGGGATCGAAGAACTGACTTTTCAGAGTTCTCTCACCGGAAACGAGTCGGACATCGAGGTAGAGTTAAGTCACGCGGATGAAGAGGAGCTCGCTCGAGCAGCGGAATCCCTCAAAGAGGAATTAAGTCGGTTGCCGGGAGCGATAAACGTTTCCACCAGCTTCGAGCAAGGGAAGGTCGAGTATCTGTTTGAGCTGAACGAGCAGGGACTTGCGGTGGGACTGACGCCTCAAGAGTTGGGCAGTCAGCTGAGGGCCGCTTATTTTGGGCAAGAGGTTCAACGAATCCAGAAAGGCAACGACGAGGTGATTGTGTATGTCCGTTATCCGAAATCGGAGCGGGAGGAATTGGAGGCTTTAGATAATGCCCGAGTGCGACTGCGTGATGGATCGGAGGTCGCTCTCTCAACGGTGACCGATCGCATCGAGCAACGCGGTTATTCGGTGATCGAATCGGTGGATGGGCTGAGGGTGGTCAGTGTATTGTCGGACGCGGATCTGAGTATCAGCACGCCCAATGAAATCATTGCCGCGTTGGAGAGTTCGGTATTCCCCGACTTGATTAAGAAGTTTCCTGGCCTACGCTGTTCCTTCGAAGGGGAAACGAGGGATCAGGCGGAGGACCTGGACAGTCTGTGGCGAAATATGCAGATCGCCTTGCTTCTGATTTATTGTATTCTGGGAGCTCAGTTGCGTAGCTATTCCCAGCCGGTGCTCATCATGGTCGCGGCGATCCCCTTTGGAGTGGTAGGGGCGATCTGGGGACATGTGATGTTCGGGTATGACCTCACCTTTATCTCTCTCTTCGGAGTC
>JBCCZW010000597.1:0-3057 GCA_039186805.1 Verrucomicrobiota bacterium | reverse complement strand
GAAGGAGGGCGTATGAGCTCTGCGGAGGAGCGAGCCGCTCCTCCCTACCTTTATTCACTTTATGTAGGGTTGAGGCAGTTCTTTTTCGGGGTTGAAGTCTAGGGCTTGGCCTAAGCCTTTTAGCATGTCTGTTGGGTTTATGAGGCCGGTGAGGCGTCCGTCGTTGTCGGATACTGGTAGGGTTTTTAGGCTGCGCTCTCGAGAGAGCCAGACGGTAGTGGCTAGGCTGGTGTTTTCGGTTATTTCGGGTAGGTCGCTGCGGGCTGTTTCGCTAATGCTGCGTTGGAATTGGGTTTGCATCTTTGCGGCCAATTCTTCGTCGGAGAGGGTATCTACTTCGGATTCATCGACGTCTTGTAGTAGGGTTTTAAGTACGGCGTTGAGGGTGAGTTCGGAATCGAGTTTTCCCTCGCGGTCTTGAAGAAAGAGGGGCTGAGCGCTTTTGCTTTTCTGGCGCTTCATCATTTCTGAGATGAGCCAGGTCGCTTCCCGGATTTGGTGTTGGTTGCCGAAGCGGAGTATCTTCTTGCTTAGGAGGGTGCCCGCTGTGATCGAAGTGTCTAGTTGGGTATCCGTTTTATGGATCGCTTCTTTGCGGCGGCGTTCCATCTCTACGATGGACCAGGCTCGGGCGAGCGCGAGTTCGGTGGACTGGAAGAGTTTGTTGTCAGCGTAAAAGAGGTTCTGTTCGCCGAGCTTCTTGCGGAGTCCGGAACCCGTCATGACTTTTTTGAGGCTGTCTTCTATGCCGCAGACGACGAGTTGGATATTGCGGGCGTGCAAGAGGTGATGAAATCGCTCGAGAATGGCCATGGCAGTGGAGCCGACTGCCCGGAGTCGCTTCATGCGGAGGATAACGACGCGCGTCTTAGGGGTGAGGCAATCGAGGAGTTCGTAGTCGAGGTCTTCGGCTGCGGCGAAGTAGAGGTCGCCCTCCATATTGACGGTGACGACTTCCGATTGAGGGGCTTTGGAAAAAGGAACTTCGTCGAAACCGGTATCCGGGCGCTGGACGAGTTGGGTGAGGTCGATTTGTCCTGTGACGCGGAGGAGAATGATAATGGAAAGGAAGACGCCTATGAAAATGGCGTATTCGAGTGGTAGTACAAGAGTGGATACGAGGGTACCGAAGAGCACCATACGAGAATGCTTGCCTGATTTCCAGGTGACTTTGAGATGCTTTTTGTCGACCATCGTGTAGGCAACTACGATGAGGAGTCCGGCGAGACTGGCTTTGGGAATGTAGTTTGCGATGCCTGCGAAAAGCAGGATGGTAATGGCGGTCCATAGGGCGGAGAATACTGCGGCCATACGGGTGCGTCCGCCGGATTTGTAGCAGACGGCGGTTCGGGTAAAGGAGCCGGATCCGGCGAAGGAGGAGAAAAAGGACCCGACGAGGTTTCCCATGCCTTGGCCGATGAATTCTCGGTTAAAGTCGAGGCGTTGGCCGGATTGGGAGGCGACTGCCCGCGAGATTGAAGCGGCTTCTATCAGTCCTAGTATGGCGAGCGCGGCCGCTCCGAGACCTAGTTCGCGGGTGAGTTCGAGGGGTGGGGGAAGGAGGAGTTGAGGGAAACGGAAGAGGTTGAGGTTGGCGGAGATTGGTTCGATGTCTTTGACGATTTCCACTTTTCCCATGGGGCCGGCGCCCATTTCAGGCAGGTGCCAACCGAGAAAGTAGGCGAGGGCTCCGGAGATCGCGATGCCGGCGAGAGCGCCTGGAATGCGTTTGTTTATTTGCGGGAGAAAGATGACGCTGAGGGCGGTGATGAGCCTGAGGGTAAGAGCAAGGTAGTTGGAGTCGGGGAGGTGTTGTATGGTTTTGACGACTACGTCGATGAAGTGCTCCGGTCGCTCTTCGAATTGGATACCGAGGATGTTCTTGATCTGATTGAATGCGATGAGAATGCCCGCTCCTGAGGTGAAGCCGATGACGACGGAGTGGGAGACGTAGCGGATAATGCCACCAAGTCGGAGGAGTCCAAAGACGAATTGGATAAGGCCGGTGAGGAAGGTGAGGTAGAGGACGATTTCCAGGAGGGATATGCCGTATTTTTCGGGGAGATGAGCGGTGAGAGAGAGGATGACCATGCATAGCGCGTTGGTCGGACCGGTGACGAGGTGGCTGGAGCTGCCGAGAAGGGCAGACACCGTGCAGGTGACCATGGCGGTGTACAGGCCCCAGACGGGCGGTAGGCCGGCGATGAGCGCATAGGCCATGGCTTGAGGGACGCCCATGACGGCAACGGTGAGGCCCGATATGGGGTCGGCGCGAAGGTCGGTTCTGAGATAAGTCGAGGAGGTTTTTGGAAAATTCGCGAGAGAGGAGCGGAGGGGTGATAGATCCATTGGTATTGGGAGTACCGATACCCTAGGTGGGAAAGGTCGTTATGCGAGTGGAATCTTAGTCGTGAATCGCGTATATGATCCCCGCACAAGAACTGGCTTGGCGCAAGGTACCGCATTTCTTCGCGGCCCGGTTATCGGCTAGATTCTAGTTCGCTTGGATGCTGTTTTCGCCGATCTCGATCTCGATTCGTCGTCCTTGAGAGCTCGCAACGAAACCGGTTGAAGCAATCTCGTCGATCGTCATTTTGATGCTTACGCCTTCGTCGACTAGAACCGGAATGACAGTTCCGTTGCGAACCATTCGCCCATTTGGCAGCTGTATGCGATAGGTTCCGTTTTTATTAGTGGATACGATTTGGCTTTCCGCTAGAATCCGATTTGCTCTCTCCTCGAGGATGAGGTAAATTTTATCGTTCGCATCGTTCGTGAAGCTAAGCTCTTCGTATGGCGTAGTTTCGGGGGGGGCGACAGGGTCGAGATTAGCAAAGTTTTCCGAGATTTCTTCTGTATTGGGTTTTCCTATACGGAGATCAACTCTATGGAAAATTGATTTACCTTCAGCGTTGGTGACTTTGACCACGAAATTGACCTCCTTTTTTGAAGAGGAGCTCGGCGCTTTCCAGTAGAGTCGGCCTTCTTGAGTCAGAGCCGTTCCTTTGGGTCCTGATGCAAGCTCGTAGGTGATAGGCTGAGAGCTGGTTTTCGCAT
>JBCCZW010000596.1:0-3058 GCA_039186805.1 Verrucomicrobiota bacterium | reverse complement strand
TCGACCTCCAATGACCAAACGGTCTTTGTGTTATTAGTGGATCCCACTAAAAATATAAATCCTGAAACCCCAAAACCGATCACATTCCACCATAACCAACTCACCTCCGGCCCCAGTTGCCACACCAGCGCATTCACCAATATGCCCGCCGCCAAAGCTCCCACCGCCCAGCTTTCATGCCTTAACTCTCTATTGAACAATAGAAAGCAGAAACACGCTAAAACAGGTCCGTTGAAAGCTGAACTGATTGCATTCACTAAAACCAGCACAGTCGCATCCGAGCCGCTAAATAAACTCGCGAAGAGACAAGTGGCGATTCCGAATATTACAGTAAAACTCCTCGCCCTCTCCAGCTCATCCTTAAAACCCGGCGCCTCGAACCTTACTCCTCCCAGAAAATCCTTCTCCAAGGCCGCGCTCATAGAGTTTATATTCGAATCTAAACTCGACATCGCAGCCGCCAAAATTCCCGAAACGATCAACCCTTTTATTCCTATCGGCATGTATTCGAGAATAAAATACGGAGCGATGAAGTCCGGATTCTGTCCTGCCATTTTATCTTGCAACCAAGTCGATTCCTGAAAAAAAAGCCCCAGCAGCAAACCGAAACCGCAATACGTCAAGGCCAGCGGAAAACGCAAACATCCGTTAAGCAGAATCGCCTTGCGAGCCGTTCCGAGATCCTTCGTCGCTAACAAGCGCTGAGCTTGGCTTTGATCGCAGCCGTAATAAGCGACATATAAGAAAAATCCGCCGATCAGCATAGGCCAAAGCCCGTACTTCTCGCCATCGCCAAACCCGGTCCCCTCGAACTTGAAGATCTCTTTGCGCCCCGTCTCATAGTCCGCCAAGGCCCCCGCTGGATTCTCCAGCAAAAACAAAAGAGCAACGCCGCAAGCCAAGGCGCTCAACCACAAGACGACAAGCTGCGCTACATCCGAGTAGATATCCGCCTCAATTCCCCCAATAGTAGTGTAGACCAGCGATAACCCACCCACGATCGCGATGCTCATTCCTACAGAGATATCCAAACACGCCGCCACCACGACAGACATCGCATAAAGAGCCACCCCCGTCGCCAAGCCCCGACCGACTAAAAACATTGCGCTCAAGGTCTTCCGAGTCGCGGATCCCATCCGCTCCTCCACCGCTTCGAAAATAGTAGCTCTTCCCTCTTTCTTGTATCCTCGGATTAAATACAACAAGCCAATTGCAGCCAACGGCACCGCCAACTCGTACTGCAGCCACTTAAGCCCGCCCCCTTCCTTGATTGCGATAAAAGCCGGAGCCCCGATCAAACTAATCGCGCTGCACTGAGTGGCGATCATCGATCCCGCAATCGGCCACGCTCCCATCCGATTCCCCGCCACGTAATAATCAGCCTGCCCCCTCTGCTTCGCCCCTACCCAAACGCTTAATCCTACTACCCCAGAGATGTAAACGAAAACGACGATCCAATCCAACGCAGCCATGCCATCCCGCAGCAATTACTGCGCCCCGAGCCTAAGTCGCTCAAATACGCGCAAAGCCCCGCAGCCCCACCTCAAACCAACATATCGCCTCGCCAGACTCCTCAAGCGTCATTCCGCTCCGCATCGCTGCTTAACCAACTACCCCCGAGCCGCCCTCTCATAAGCATCGCTCTTCGAGCCAGTCTTCCTCGTCTCCGCCCCCGCGTCTTCCAAAAAGTCCACCATCAGCTGGTGCAGCTCGTCTACCTTCGCAGGCATTTTTTTGGACAAGTCCCTTTCCTCTCCCACATCCTCCGAAAGATCGAACAACTCTAAACGCGCCTTCTTCCAGGTCTTGATCAACTTATAGTCGCCCATCAGCAAAGCCGTCTCCGCATCCCGAGCCACAGCCTGATGAAAAATCATAAAGGGATTCGACCGCCTCACTTCGCCCTCGCCCGTCCCTATCAGAATGGGGGCCAAACTCCCCCCGTCCAAGACCCGAGGCAGTTCCATCTTGTATCCAGAAAGCTCTGCCAAGGTCGGGAATATATCCAAACCTGAAACCGGAGTCCGACTAAAGCTTCCTCTAGCAATCCCAGGTCCCTTTACCAAAAATGGAACCCTAATTCCCCCTTCATACATCGACCCCTTGCCATCCCGCAAAGGGTCATTTCGATGCAGACTGACATCCTTGTGTCCCGGCATCGAATTCCGCCCTCCATTATCCGACAAAAAGAAAATGTAAGTCGAATCCTCAAGCCCCAGCGACTCCACTTTATTCAGCACGCTCCCAATCCCTTCATCCATGTCGCTCGTCATCGCGGCAAATTCTGGGATGTGATGCTTCGTCCCTTGCTTCCAATCGCTCACCGTATCCAAAGTCTCCTCACGATAGAAGATATCGAGGTGAACCGCATAGTGCGAAACTTGCACAAAGAAGGGCTTCCCCGCCACTGCCGACGCTTCCATGAACGCTCGCGTCCGCTCCGTGATCTCGAAGATCAGCTTTGGATCGGTCCTTGCCGCCGGGCCACCCGATCCTTTGTTGCCGCCTGTTCCGTTATCTGTGTAGCCATCGCTCTCATCGTATCCCATTTCCTCCGGAGTCACCTCGTCGAAGCGCATGTCCCACTTGCCGAAATGCGCAGTCCGATAGTTCGAATCGGCCTTCTTCAGCATCTGCGGAAGGCTCAACTGCCGGCGATACTCGCCCGTCCAACGCCGCTGGTCCTTAGAATATATATGCCGTGCCGGCGTCTGCCCGACCAAAAGGCTCCTCCGCGTTGGGCAGCAAAAAGGAGCAGGAGCGTACCCCCGAGTAAAGCTCATACCCTCCCTAGCTAAACGCTCCAGTTGAGGAGTTCTGAAATAGTCGCTTCGAGTTCGCTCGTCCTTCGGATCAATCTGCAGCGAAGAACCCACCCAACTCTGATCGTCCGACAAAATCACAATGAAATTCGGCGAATCGGCATTCAGCAAACAAAGGGTCGCCAGCCCAAACAAGAGCGAGCTAGGCAATCTCAAGCCACCCATAGACTGTCTCCCATGGTTCCTACTTCTCATGGAGCAAAAACGCTCTCGCATCCGTTATGTTCGGATCCTTC
>JBCCZW010000595.1:0-3068 GCA_039186805.1 Verrucomicrobiota bacterium | reverse complement strand
CTTATCAGTTCATCCTAATGGACATACAAATGCCGGAAATGGATGGCATCGAAAGCGCCAAGCTCATCCGGAAAACTCTCGGCCCAAAAACGCCTCCCATCATAGCCCTCACCGCTAAATCGTCTGAAAAGGACCAAGAACTCGCTTATCAAGCAGGCATCACAGGGTATCTCACCAAACCTCTCAACAAAGAGAAACTTGAATCTGCTCTGCGCAACCTATTCGCCGATACTGGCGCCTAGTTGACCAAGGCGCTCCCTCATCCGATTAGACCTTCCTCCCTCGTTCTCCTTTTATCCCATCGACGATGCTCGATAAAATCAAGAAAACGATCAACAGCCTCAAAGCCTGGACGCAGGAAGTCGCGATGCCTTGGCTAACCGCCACTCTCGTTCCGGCATGGAAAGCCTTCGCCTCGAAAGCCAAGAAATTCTTCAAGCATAAGGTCGTACCCGTCATTCAACTACGAGTAATTCGCTCGCTCCGCATCAAGATCCAGATTTGGCAATTCGCGCTGCTAATCATCAGCACCACAATCCTACTCATTGGCTTCTACTACCATGAAAAGGAACTGCGCTACATCAATCTGGATACAGAGCTCGCCGAGCCCGTCTTTAGACTCAGCCAGCAATTCGAAGCCGAAAAAGGGAAACGCGGAGGAGGCAACGCCCAAAACCGTCAAATCAATCTTTCCGACGGTTACGCGCCGCCCGCGCTCGAAGAAGGCAATCTCCCCGCCATCGAATCCAACCTAGCTGAAAAGGGTTTCTACGTCTCGGTCTGGAACAAAAAACAAACGCCTGTCTTCAAGACAGCGAACCATCCCGAAGCGCTCGAACCTACCTTTCCCGACCCGCCACCAGAGGACCTGATTCACCGCTGGAACCGCGCCCACCGCGAGTCCGTCAACTACGACTTCACTCGAGGTTGGATCATCATCGGCGTCCCCCAAAGTCTAATCGAGGCCGAACTCTCCGCTCTTGCCTGGAGACTCTTCCTAGCCGGACTCTCCGTAGCCGCCATCGCCCTTATCGGCGGTTGGTTCATCAGCGGTCAAGCCATCAAACCGATCGCGGTCATTAGTCAAACCGCCCAATCCATCGCCGAAGGAAACCTGAAGGATCGTATCAGATCCAAGGATACGGATAACGAGCTCGATCAGCTCGCTCAAGTTCTCAACAACACATTCAACCGACTTGAGGTGGCCCTCAATCGCCAGATCCAATTCACGGCAGACGCCTCCCACGAACTCCGCACTCCCCTCGCTATCGTCCTCAACGAATGCCGCTGGGCCCTCAAAAAGAAGCGAGACGATGAGGATTACCAAACCAGTTTCAAAACCTGCCTCAGTACAGCCAGCCACATGGGCGGCCTCATCGAATCCCTATTGGAACTGGCCCGTATCGACTCAGGCGAAGCGCGACTCGAAATCGACCAGGAGGACATCGACCGCCTGGTCGGCGAAACGCTCTCCCTCATGCGACCCATCGCTTCTCAAAAGAATATCGAACTCGTCGACGAATCGCAGCCGATCGTCCTGAAGATAGACAAGGACAAGATTCGCCAAGTGCTGATCAACCTTGTCAGCAATGCCATACAGCACAGCCCGAATGAATCCAAAATCACAATACGAATCAATACCTCTCAATCTAACTGCTCCATTGAAGTAGTCGATCAAGGCAAAGGTATCGAAAAGAAAGACATCCCTCACCTATTCGACCGTTTCTATCGCAGCGACAATGCTCGAAAACACGACGGCGGTACCGGCCTGGGTCTCGCCATTAGCAAGGCCATCGCGGTAGCGCACGAAGGCGATCTTTCCGTTTCCAGCCAAGAGGGTGTGGGCAGCGTCTTTCGGCTCACGCTTCCCCTGACCTGACCCGGAGCCCCTTCAAGAAGTCTGCAGACTCCCTTCTCACTCAGTTGTAATAGTAACCCGCCGTTTGCGCTCCGCGGCGACCCGGATATCCTCCTAACGCTGAACAATAAAACCCTCATGAATTCACACTCATCCATCTTAAGCTTCTTCGCCGCGCTCCTCCTCTTCTCCGGCTGCAACTCGACCAGCGTCGAAGAAAAGGAAAACGAAAAGGTACCTGTAATGATCACCAAAGGTATGACCTCGGAGCAACTCGTCGCGTTAATCGGTCAGCCTTCAAAGGTCAAAATCGTTCGCGATCCCGCGGGCGACGCGGAAATCTGGGAGTACGTCCACACGGAAAATACCGCCACTCGACTCGCCCAAACAGGGCAAACCATGACGCCCTATATCAATCCTATCACCGGGCAGCGAACCGCGGTCATCGACGAAACCCTCACGCGGCAAACCACCGTAACTAAAGACACTTTAGAAATCCTTATTCAAAACGGCGTCGTCATGGCGTGGAAACAAAGCAAGGAAACAGAAGAGCGTTACGACGAGTGAATAGCGTCGCGCTTGATCGGAAATAGAGCCTTTGCTGGCTGGATTTGATTTTTGAGACCTGGATCAGTCCAACCCTTCAGCCAGAGCGCTCATTCCGCCGAGAAGCCACTTTTCGAATCGACTTCGATCGACGATACCGGCCACTTGTTGCCGGTAACCGCATACCGCTCCCCATACCCTCGGCCCCAACTCACGCTCATTCCACCTATTGTCCCCTTAGGTCGCGTCAGCAAAGAAGCTCCGACGAACGGCTATTTTGATTAATCAAAATAGAATTTTCCACAGACCAAAACGCATTTGACAAAGTCTCGTCAAACTAGCTATGAGACCGATCATGAAAATCGCCAAAACCGCGAACCCGCTTTCCTCGAAAGCCCTCCGCCCAATTTTGGGAACTTTCCTTCTCGTCTTCGCCGGCCTCGCGAATCCTACATACGCTAAAAAGCCAACCGTCACTGCCACAACGGGTATGGTAGGCGACATGGTCAGAAATGTAGCGGGTCCTCAAATCGAGGTATTCACGCTGATGGGTCCGGGAGTCGATCCTCATCTCTACAAAGCCTCTGCTACCGACGTCTCGAAACTCAGCCGCTCGGACCTTATTTTCTACAACGGTCTCTACCTCGAAGGACGAATGGCCGAT
>JBCCZW010000594.1:0-3073 GCA_039186805.1 Verrucomicrobiota bacterium | reverse complement strand
TTAAAACGCAGGCCTGAATGGAGCTGGAGTTTCAGATTTTAGATTGATCCTCTTACAGCCTTTGGCGACGGCGCCGAACGCCCTCGTATCCTGGCGTTATCCTAAGCGAGTAAGCCTGCTCTGGAACGCTTTAAAGAGACGGACTCGAAGCGAAATGACCTCCTGGATAGTTGAACGCGCAATTCAAAGAATGACCCCACATCCTCCCTCTCGAGGGAAATGTTGAATTTTGAATGGAGAATGTGAAGTTTGGAATTAGCGAGGTGGAATTAGAGGATGGGTTTGCGGAGGATTGGGTCGTTCCTTTCTATCGATTTGGTGACATCCCAAAAGGGCGGAGTAGAGGTAGAATTTTATTGGGTCCAGCGGTATTTGACGTCGGGGGCTGATTCGGGGTGTGGGGAAAGGCCGAAAGCGATGGGGAGAAAGCCGCGTTTTTCGTAGAAGCGACGGGCGGGGTGGTTGGCTTGATGGGTGTAGAGTTCTAGACCTTCGGGATGGAGGGCTTTGGAGTGGTTTAGAATTTGGGTGCCGATGCCCTCGCCTTGGCGCGATGGGTAGACGTAGAGGCGGTCGACTAGAGGGAGGTCGGATCTGTCTCCAGATCCGCTACGCTGGGGTTGGAGGCAGAGAAAGGCTATGGGGTGGTTGGACTCCAGGGCGAGCCAGGTTTGCTTATGGGGGAGAATGTATTTGGCGATGATTTCTTGGGACCTTTGGGGGGTGAGTTCTTTCCAATCAGGAAGGAAGGAGTAAGCGGTTCTGCCGGATCTGTACCAAATATCGGCGATGGCTGGGATGTCGGAATTGCGGGCGAGTCTAATCACAGTAGAATTTGTATTCAAAGTTTCACTTCGCTGAGGGCAGGAGAGACTCTACGCCATTGGTTGTTGTTGACTGGTTCGAATTTAGCGACTGGGCGCTGGCATAAGTCGTCTGATTGGGCGAATCGTATCCCTCCATGACCGAAGGCCGAGGGCAGGTCAGAGAATTGGAGCTTGGAGTTGGATCCGATTCTATCGCCGTCGGGGTCGAAGGCGGCCGTGGCGTTGATGCTCTTTCATTTTCGTTGAGGTAACCGAGTCCGCAGATGACGTAGGCTTGGTATTTGCGGGTTTTATTGGCAAGGAAAGATCCGGTTGTAGAGGAATCTCTTTCGGCGACCTTCAGGACACGCATATGCGCGCAACAGCCTTTGGAGAACGTTTCTGAGAGATCGATACGGTTTTCGGGGCGAATGTCTGCGGTTTCTAGGAGGCACGAAACTTCGGCGAAGTTATTCTCCCGGTTTTCCCATAGGTTATCGAACTGGCGGGCGTAAGATTGCATGGCGAGTTTTTGTTAGCGGGATTCTGAGGTAAACTCAATAGAAGGTTGGAACACGATCTGTTGAAATAGTACTGACTTCCCACGATATTGGCTTTGTTCTTCCGTATTCCCATGAATGTAGAGAATCCTCTCCGAATACTGAGCGCAATGGCCGCGCTGGCTTTAGGGCCTTGGGTTTGCGGCGCGGATGATTTTTTGGGCGTCAGTAAGGACCGGATCAATTCTATCATAGATCGGGCATATGATATGGATCCGATGGTCGAGCAGGAATTTATCGCTCTTAAGAAGGAGTATCCGGATTCGCCGGTTCCGGGGTTCATGTATTCGATCTATTTGTATTCGATGCAGAGTCATGCCGAGAAGTATGGGATCGGCGATACTGATCTGAGTGAGCGCTACGAGAAGGAGGCGGTGGCTTCCTTGTCTGAGGCGAAGGCCTATGCAAAGACAAATAACGACAGCCTGGAAGCTGCGTTTGTGGTGGCGATGAGCGAGTTGAGTTTGGCGAAGTATTACGTTGAGAAGGAGAAGTGGTTCGCGGGATTTTGGAAGACGAGATCAGGGCTGAAAGGGGTGCGGCGGATTTTGAAGAGGGACCCTGAGTTGCATGATGCGAAGATGGCCTTGGGAATGGCGAATTGCTATTTGTCGGAGGTTCCTGGATACATAAAGCCGTTTGCGGCGTTGATGCGTTTCTCCGGGGATATGGAGAAGGGCTTGGAATATATGGAGGAGGCGAAGAAGGGCATGTTTACTCGGGTAGATGCGGCTTATAATCTCGCGGAGATCCAATGGTTTTTGAGGGGGGAACCGAGACTGGCTTACGGAGAGTTGGTTGACTTGGTAGGTCTGCATCCTGAAAATTTGGAGTTTCAGTTCTTGCTTGGGCAGTGCGAATTCGTGACCTCAAGGAAGGCGGCTGGCGCGAGGCGCTATGAGGAAATTTTGAATGGAAACCGAATTGAGCGATTTCCTAAGATGCGGTCGGCAATAGCGCGGCGCCTGGGTTCCTATTATGGGGAGACCAGAGATTTCGAGAAGGCGGTCGCGATGGGAGAGCTTTTGATAGAGATATCCGCTCTGGGTAATGAACTTGCGGGTTTGTCGGCATGGGGTCTATTGATCAAAGGAGATGGTTTGAGGGGATTGGGTCGCGAGGATGAAGCGGTCCAGCTGTATAGGTCCATCGAGAAGAAGGACAAACGAGCTTTCGAGGAAGCGGCAATTCGTTTGCAGGAGATTGAAGTTCTCGATGCTAAACGGAGAGCGGAGGATGAGGAATAATTCCGTGTGAATAAAGGTCTTAACTTTCATTGGTATTCGGGCATGAGCGATTCCTATTAGGAATCATGAACCGCGTGCTGGGTTGCGTGGGCTCGTTTGGGCTCTAGATGAGTGATGATGTGAGTGGGTCCCTCTATGCCAAGACGTAGTCGGTCTTCAATTATAGTGGCCATGCTGTGGACTTGCTGGATGGTGAGCTCGTCTTCGAATAGAAGGTGAACTTCTAAGCGATGGCCGTCGCCGGTGTTGAGGTGCTTGAGGTTGTGGAATTGCAGATCGAATTCCTGGCTAGCGTTTTGGAGTATTTGGGTGACGGATTCGTCGACAACGGGGTCAGCGGTATCCATTAATCCGTTGACGCTCTCTCTTACCAGTTTGACGCCGGTGTATAGGATGTGAAGCGCGACTGCGACCGCGCAGATTGGATCCAGAGGGAGCCAGCCAGTAATATAGGTGAGGA
>JBCCZW010000593.1:0-3076 GCA_039186805.1 Verrucomicrobiota bacterium | reverse complement strand
GCGGTGAAAGCGGAGTATAACGTGGCTTCGAAACGCGACGTGACTCTCTTTGTTACGCCTGCCGATGATGCATCTGCGAAGATTTTAGCGGATAATTTGAATACGATAAAGAAGCTTGCGGGGGCGGAAACGATTGAGTTCAGGGATTCGGTTGATAATCTTCCCGGATCGGTTTCCGCGTTGGGGACGGTTTATCTAGATCTCTCTTCTGCGATCGATGTGGAAGCGGAGAAGGAACGTTTGACTAAGGAACTGGCGAAGCTGGAAAAGGCCATCGCCGCAGGCGAAGGGAAGTTGAAGAATCCTAAGTTCGTCGATAAGGCGCCGCCAGCGGTTGTTGAGGGAGCCAAGAAGCAGCTTGCTGAAACGCAGGCGAAGTACGACGAGATTAAGCGTTTGTTGGCGAGCTTGTAGTTGGGGGTTCGGCGGCTGGAAGCCGCCGCTCCGCGATGTCGCAGGTCGTTTCTACGATGGTTTCAACAGCGGCTTTTGTCTTCGCTAAATCCCAGTCTGTTAACAGAGGCAGGTGTATGAAGCCTGCGGATACGCTTTCTTCTGCCTTGAGCATTTGATGAAAGAAAAGGTAGTTGCAGAGGTAGTCGCCGGCGTCGTCTGAAACTTGGGTAGGAATCTGTTTCTTAAGGAGCTCGGTTTCGATTTCGGTGATGGGAAGCGCGGTTGGCAAGCGTTCGGGGGCGGTTTCCGCTATTTTGGAGTCGGTTGGAAAGAGTCCATCGACATCGGCTTTGTTGGGGTCGCATCGATTGTGGGCGGTGGTTTCGAGCCGGATGCGATTGCCTTGGTATTGTCCTAGAGCGATGAATACGTCGGGAGTTGCTTTGACGCAGGCATCTATGGCGGAAGGGACTTCGCTCCAGGATACTGGTATTTCGCGTCTTTCGATTTTCCATTCGGGGAATTCGGACGGATTGATTGAGCGAAGGACTTCGCAGGCTGAGTTCGCGGCGTGCGGGCCCCAGGGAAGAAAGCCAGTTATGAGCAGTTTGGGCACGGTCTTATTGGAACAGGAGTTGGGGTCGCTCGCAAGCTAGCTTCCTACGTAAGTGATGGAATGAAGCTTCTATGTGAATCTGTTTTTGGAGATAGAAGATGAAGAAGGCAGTAGAGGATTGAGACAAAGAGGCCGCGCATTGCTGCGCGGCCAGGTTGAGGAGAGAGAGTGTTATAAACTTTTGAGTGATCTCGTTTCGCTTAGGCGAACATGTCCTCTTTGATACGGTTGTTTGGGGCGATTTGGTCGGGCGTTCCGAAATCGTCCCATTCTGTAGCGACAGCTGGGGCTGCTTCCGCGATGGGTTGAGCGAGTGTATGTTGAGCTCCGTTGATAGTCTTTCGTAGATCGAGGACTGTTTGCTGGAGCATTTCCGCTTGGGTCGAGAGTTGTTCGGAGGTGCTTGCGGTTTCCTCTGCGGTGGCGGAGTTAGATTGGATGTCCTGATCAAGCTGGGTGACGGCGGTATTGATGTGGCTGATGCCGGAAGACTGCTCTTGGCTAGCCTTTGCGATTTCCTCGACAAGTTCGTTTACCTCGCGGGCTTTGCCGAGAATGTTCTCGAAGGACTCGCCTACTTGATTGCTGATTGCCACGCCATTTTCAGAGCGTTGGATGGAGTCTTCGATTTGAGACGCCGTGTCCTTGGCGGCCGAAGCGCATCGTTGAGCGAGATTGCGGACCTCGTCAGCGACCACTGCGAAACCTGCCCCGGCTTCTCCGGCGCGGGCTGCTTCAACTGCGGCGTTGAGGGCCAAGATGTTGGTCTGGAATGCGATTTCATCGATCGTCTTGATAATGTTGGCAATGTTGTCGGAGGAGGATTTGATGGCGTTCATCGCTTCGATCATGTCCTGCATTCCGCGGGCTCCCGCTTCAGCGGCGTGTCGCGTTTCGTTAGCCTTTTCGCGAGCTTGGGTGGCATTTTGACTGTTGCGTTGAGTCGTATTGGAAAGCTCCGCGAGGGCTGAGGCGGTTTCTTGTACGGAAGAGGCTTGGCGACTCGCGCCGTCGGCCAGCGATTGGCTGGAAGCGGAAACTTGGTGAGCGGCGCTCCCGGTTTGCTCTGACATGACGAGCAGGTTCGTTTCGACTTCGGCAAGTGGTCGTGAGATAGACTTGGTGAGGTAAATTGCGGATAGGGTGGCAACGACCAATCCGAGCGTGAAAATGGCGATGGAGGCGGTTCGGATGGCCACTTCGGATTTGTGAGTCTCGTTGAGCTTCTTCTCCAAGGCGGTGAATTTCTCTTGAGAGATCTTGTCCAACAGCCCGGCAGCTTCAGCGTTTTCTGCTCGAATAGAATCTGAGACCGATTGGATTTCCTCTATTGAGCTGTGGGCTTTTTCCGCGAAGTCCTTGATGGCTTTGTCTGCATGAGAGGCTCCGAAAATGCTGAGCAGTCCCAGTGATACGATGAAGAGTGTGAGTCCGCCGACTAGGATACAGAGTCGCGCGCTGATCGATACTTTCTTTAACATGATGCGGGTCGTGGGGTTGGTTTACGGGTTTGATTCCGAATAATAGAACAAGGGATGTCTAGGGGTGGGGTAATCGGTCAATTTACCCTAGTCTTAAGCAGAGTTACATTACCTATGGTTAGTTTGGTAGGTTCGATTATGGTTTTCCCTAGATGAAATGAGGATTTGGGGTATTAATTTTGAGCGGCGCATTCAGTGGCTTGACCTCGTCGTCGATAAACGTAATAAAACACGCATAACTTGATCAATTTACTTAAGATTAGGGTTTCAAGATGACAGCGCAGTTAGAAGCGATCGGATTAGAGGATTTGGCGACAGCGACCCCTGAGGACAGGGTTCGTTGGGCTCATGAACAGTATGGCGATGATTTGATTATGACGTCTAGCTTTGGCACGCATTCGGCCATGATGCTGCATTTGGTGACGTCGGTTTTGCCGGATATTCCGGTGGTCTTCATCGATACCGGCTATTTGTTTCCTGAGACTTATCGCTGTGCGGCAGAATTGACGGAGCGTCTGACTTTGAATGTAAAGAAGGAGCGGCCAATGTCGTCAGCTGCGGAAGGGGCGGGGAGGCAGGGTGG
>JBCCZW010000592.1:0-3078 GCA_039186805.1 Verrucomicrobiota bacterium | reverse complement strand
GTGACGGCGATAATCATCTCCGCATTGTCCGCACCCGCGTTCTTCAATACCGTAGGATGCCCCGAATGCCCTACCACGCCGCGGACTTCGAACATCGTTGCAACCTTATCAATCAGACGGGCGTCCTGATCGATCATGGTCACGTCGTGACGCTCGCCTGACAATCGCCGCGCGATGCCCTGCCCGACGCGTGCAGACTCATAAAGGTTGGCTCGTTATGATGGACCCAATGATGGAGGTTAGTCGTAAGACCTTGGAGCATTGGAATCCGGATGGAATCATTACGAACGTTCATCTAGCTCATCGAGGGGGCGTTAAGGATCTATCGGGAGTACCCGTGGTAGGGGTCGGTAGTTTTTCGCACGAACAGGAAGCGGCCTTGGATCTGCCCTTGGTAACGTCCAACCATGCTGCGATTGGGAAGATGGCAGCGCGCCACTTTATTGGCAAGGGATTCAAGAGTTTCGCGTTTTGCGGCGGCACTGCGCGGACAAGTTGGTGCGAGCAGCGACGGGTGGGTTTTCAGCAGGAACTGGAGGACAACCATTTCGATCTGTCAGTCTACGAGCCCGACTTTGGATCTAAGGTGATTATGCCGGAGGCGATCGCTTCTTTGGCTAAGTGGCTTAAGGGACTGCCGAAGCCGGCTGGCGTGTTCGCGTTCTTCGACGGTTGGGCGCGCTGGATTCTGGAGGCCTGCTTGTTGGCGGATCTGAAGGTTCCCCAGGAAGTTGCGGTTTTGGGGGTCGATAATGATCGGTGGTTGTGCGAGTTGTCCCAGCCTCGTTTGAGCAGCGTCGATCCTAACATCGCGACGGCCGGCTTTATGGCGGCAAAGATTTTAGATGGCATGTTGAAGGGAGAGAAGGCTCCGGATTTGACTACCATCGATCCTGTTGGGGTAGAGGAGCGCGATTCGACCGATTTTATGGCGTTCGAAGAATCCGAGGTAGTTTTTGCGGTACGCTACATTCGAGAGCATTCCTGCGATCCGATTTCGCCTTCAGATGTGCTTGCGGTGACAGGTATGTCTAACTCGACGGCTCATCGCAAGTTCATGAAGGAGTTGGGGCATTCAATCCATGCCGAGATTCAAAGGGTGCAATTGGAGCGGGTTAAGGAGCTTTTGACCACGACTAATCTGAGCGTGACGGAGGTAGGCGAACAGGCTGGATTCGACAATGTGAGGTATTTTACAAAGGTGTTTCGAGATGCATTCGGCTGCACGCCGAAGCACTATCGTAAGACGCAGGGTACCGCTGGAGTCTAGAGACCGAAAGTTACCTTCTGCTGACAGGCTAGGAGCGGCCATCTTCTAGTAAATAAACAGATAAAAAATACGAAATAATTTCATTCGAACTCCTAAGGTTGTGGCGGGATCTTAGTGGCTTAAAAGTAGCGTCAAATATTCTCCCATGAATGTGAGATTGCCCAGACAATCGGTAGTCGTATTTCGCATGGCGGCTTCAGTTTTCTTTTCAACTTTGGCGACTGTTTCCGGAGACCGCTGATTTGGCCGGGGAACGTTTGGAGGAGACGGCTTCAGCCCTTAAAGTTCGCATGATGAGCCCTGCTACGGCACTCTGCCGTCGGCCACGCGAGTAGTGGGGAAGCTGTGACGAAACTTGAAAGACTGAACACGCAAACGAGGCCAAAAATTTGCGCTAGATAGCGAAGCTTGGCTGAGGCTAGAAGCTGGATTACGCTGTTGAGTCATGGCGGCTAGACTGTATTCGCTTTTTTGTTACGCCTTGCAAGAAGGGCTTTGACCTCTTCGGCTTTGGCTTCGTCTACATCATAGTTGCGCATGACGAAAAGCGCGATCACGGTGCCGATTATGGGGAAACCGGAGTAGAAGAGTCGAAGGCCAGTGACGGCGCCTTCGGGTTGGGCGGCGGCGCCGGGATCGAAGCCCACCAGGGTCATGATCGTTCCGGTGAGGAGACCTGCGATGGCAAAGCCGAACTTGACCATCCACCAGTAGATGGCTCCGAAAACGCCTTCGCGCCGCTTTCCGGTGTCGAGTTCGTCGAGGTCGATTACATCGGCGGTCATCGACATCATGAGGGTGAAGAGGCTGCCGATACCGAAGGAGAAGAAGGGAAGGGCGATGAGGAATAGATAAGGTTTGCTGGGAACGAAAAGGAACCAGAGCAGGATGTATCCAAAAATCGATATGCTTTGCGAAAGCATGAAGGCTTTCTTTTTTCCCATTTTTTTGGATAGGAAGGCGACGGTGGGGATGACGATGAAGGTTGTTGCAAGAGCGCCTACGCTTCCGAAAAGGGTGGGCCATACCCCAGCGGCGCTGGCGTCTCCGTTGAAGAGGTAGTAAACGACGATGAAGAAGGAGAAGCTGGCGATGGTAAAGAAGCAGTTGTATATAAAGAAGGTTGCCGTGCAGAGTTGGCGGAAAGGACGGGATTTGAAGGCTTCTAGGAATCCCATCAGGATTTGCATGAGGCAGTTTCCGATGGCTTTGAATGTAAGAGGAGTGTAGTTTTCGTTTAGAGTGGATTGGCTCTTGATGAAAATGGCGGGGGTTAATGCGAAAAGCATGCATACGATGCCGACCCAGATGGAGAGTTCTCTCGTGGCGACATCCGCAGACGCGAACCAGCCTTGGTCGTACATGATGACCCAGAACCAGGGGGCGATCACCCAGGCCCATTGGCCGATCCACTGAGCGACTGCCATGATGTTGGTGCGTTCATGGAAGTCGTTGCTCATTTCGTATCCCATCGCCACATACGGGACGCTGAAGATGGTGAGGCCGAGGTAGAAAATGAAAGACCAGAAGAGGAAATAGCGGAAGTTGTAGTCGATGCTGTTTTCTCTGTAGAGCTGCCACATGATCGCGAAGGAGGCTCCCATGATAAGGGCGCCGACGAAGACGTATTGTCTGCGGCGTCCCCAGCGCGATTTCGTATTATCCGAAATGAATCCCATGATGGGATCTGAAACGGCGTCGAATACTCGGGGTAAGAAGAAGAGAACGCCCCACATCCAGCCTGGGAAGCCGAGGTCTTGCACGAGGACGACCATGAAGATGCCGAGGGCGGCGGGGAACATTTGGTT
>JBCCZW010000591.1:0-3080 GCA_039186805.1 Verrucomicrobiota bacterium | reverse complement strand
GGTGCTGGGCGGAAAGGCCCGGAAGTATCGAATCAGCGAAAGGACTGAAGATCGAGTTCTGTCGGAGGCGAAGCGGATTGGCTTCACGCCGAATCAGATCGCGAGTTCCTTGCGTCTCAGAAAAACGAATACAATAGGCTTAGTGATTCCAGATATATCGAATATCTTCTTTGCGACGGTCGCTCGCTGTATTGAGACGGAGGCTAGGAAGAGAGGCTACTTCATCATGCTTTGCGATTCGCAGGAGAATCCGCGGATAGAGGAAGAGTCGATTCGCTTGTTGAGGAATCGGAATATCGACGGCTTGATTATTTCTCCCGTGGGGATGATTGGCAAATCGCTTCAGGCGATGCGCGACAGTGGGTTTCCCGTGGTTTTGCTCGATCGCTATTTTCCCGGACTCGATATTCCCTATGTAACGAGCGAAAACCATCAGGGCGCTTACGAGGCGACGAAGCGGTTGTGCGCCTTGGGACATCGCAGGATCGCCTGTATCCGGGGGCTTCCGGATTCGTCGTCCAGCAGGGATCGCGTCAGAGGATATAGGGATGCCTTGGTGGAACAAGGGATCGAAATCGATCGGTCCCTGATCGTGGGAGACGATTTCTCGGAGCGTTGCGGCTATCTGGAAACCAAGTTGCTGTTGCAGAAGCGGAAGCGTCCGACGGCTATTTTCTCGCTGGGCAATTTGACGAGCTTTGGGGCGATGCGAGCGATAAAGGAAGGCGGGCTTTCCGTACCTGAGGATGTGTCCTTGGTTTCTTTCGACGATCATTACTATTCCGAATTTTTGAGAACGCCGCTGACGGCGGTGTCTCAGCAAGTGGATGAGTTTGGCTTGTTCGCGGTGAAGCTTTTGTATGATCAGTTGGATGGGGATGCGAAGGCGGTGGAAGATGGCATTTCTTTGCCGACCAAATTTGTGGAGCGAGCGTCTATTCGCGACCTGAACTCTGGAGGCTAATTTAATTTATAGGAGATTAAGCATATGAAGAAACGCGTATCCATTTTATTGGGATTAATTGGGATGGTCTGCTTTTTGGGAGGATGCGGAGGCTCGGGCGAGACTGAGTCTGGCGCAGACAAGAAAAAGGTGGCCTTGATAATGAAGTCTTTGGCGAATGAGTTCTTCGCTACGATGGAAGACGGGGCAAAGGCCCACTGGAAGGAAAACTCCGATGTGTACGAATTGGAGAGCAATGGGATCAAGGACGAGCAGGACGTGAATCGCCAGATTGAGATCGTTAATCAGATGATCGCCCGCCAGGTAGATGCGATCGTGATCGCTCCTGCAGATTCGAAAGCGCTGATCCCAGTATGCAAGCGAGCGATGGACCGTGGGATCTTAGTGATAAATATAGATAATAAATTCGATGCTGAGGTGCTCGAAGCGGAGGGCGTAGAGATCAGTTTCGTGGGCCCCAATAACCGCAAAGGAGCCAGGCTTGCGGGGGACTATTTAGCTACGACTTTGTCGAAGGGAGATAAGGTGGCCATTTTGGAAGGGCGCCCTGGAGCGTTCAATGGTATCCAACGCAAGCAGGGTTTTGAGGATGCGATGAATGAAGGCGGGATGGAAATCGTGAGTTCTCAATCAGCTTATTGGGAACAGAAGAATGCCTTTGATCTAGCGACTCAGATTTACGCTAAATTCGGAGCGGAACTGAAAGCGATGCTCTGCGCGAACGACAGTATGGCTTTGGGAGCGGCGCAGGCGTTGAAGGGGAAGGATGTGACGATTGTCGGTTTCGATAATATTAGCGCCGTGCAGACCTTGATCAAAGAGGGCGCGGTCTTGTGCACGGTGGATCAGTATGCTGATCAAATCGCGGTGAGAGGTATCGAGTACGCGCTGGAAATTTTGGATACAGGGAATACCCCAGCGGATTACGAAACGCCTGTGGATCTGGTGACGGCCGCAGATCTCAAGTAATGCCCGAGGCTCAAGAGGATGTTTTGCTGAGACTTTCCGGTATCGGAAAGAAGTATCCTGGCGTGATTGCTCTGGATGGGGTCGATCTGGAGTTTCGTCGTGGGGAGTTGCACGCTCTTTGCGGTGAGAATGGAGCTGGTAAAAGCACGCTCTCGAAGATCATTGCAGGCATAGTTACATCGAGCGCTGGTGAGATGTTCTTTAGGGGGAGTCGCTTTGAACCTGAAGACAAGCGTGACGCGGAAGAGCTTGGCATCCGCATGGTGATGCAGGAACTCAATTTGATTTCGACCCTTACGGTAGCGGAGAACATCTTTCTCAACCGGATGCCAAGTCGAATGGGTTTGCTGGACCGAAAGCGACTGAAGAAGGAAACGCAGGCATTGTTGAATGAGGTCGGTCTTGAACGTTTGGATACGGATGCGATGGTAAGCGACCTAGGAGTCGGACAACAACAGATGGTGGAAATTGCGGCAGGGTTTTCGCAGAAGTGCGAGTTGCTGATCTTGGATGAACCCACCGCTTCTCTGACCGATTCGGAACGAGAGCTGTTGTTCGTTCAGATCGAGCGACTGAAGAAGGAGGGCGTCTGCATTATCTATATTTCGCACCGTATGGAGGAGATAAAGCGTATCTCAGATCGCATTACGATTTTGAGGGATGGCGTCTTAAGAGGCACTCGAAATACAGACGAAGTGGATACCGATGAGATCATCCGCATGATGGTCGGTAGAGAGGTGGGAGGAGCTCTCGTTTCAGACGATAGAAAGGTAGCTTCTGAGCTAGCTTTAAGGGTGAAGGGCATTGGGCGAGGGCGTGCAGCGCGGGATGTTAGTTTCGATCTGAGGAAGGGTGAAATCCTTGGCTTTGCAGGCATGATGGGTTCGGGTCGAACGGAATTAATGCGATTGATATTCGGAGCGGATCCAAAGGACGCGGGGGAGGTTTACATTGGAGATGATAAATCGCCCGTGGCAATTGGGAGTCCGAAAGATGCGGTGAGAGCTGGATTGGCGATGCTTACTGAGGACCGAAAAGAGCAGGGTTTGCTCCTGCCGCAAGCGATCTCGGTAAATACTTCTCTGGCTCGGTTGGCCGGAGTCGCATCCAGGGGATGGATACGGAGAGACGAGGAGGTAAGTGTGGC
>JBCCZW010000590.1:0-3098 GCA_039186805.1 Verrucomicrobiota bacterium | reverse complement strand
TCTTCGGTGGCGGCTTCGGTGAAGGTCACTGCCAAGATGCGGTCGAGCGGGACGTTCTTTTCCAGCGTCAGTCGCAGCGCGATACGAACCAATGCATAGGTTTTGCCAGTACCGGCACTGGCTTCGATGAGGCTGACTCCCTTGTGCAGATCAATCATAGTGCGCTGGCAAGATTGAGCGGTTCTTGAGCTTCGTGGAAGGGAGTCCAAATACGGCGGGATAATTCTAGGTAGTCGTGGGGAAGTTCGAAGTCATTACCGAAGCAGAGGCGGTCGTAATCACTCCATTCGAATTTTGGACCGAACTTCAGTTGGGTACGAGAGACGGCGCTTTGGAGCGCGTCTTGCGTTTCCTTAAAAAGGGCGGCTTTGAGACTGGTTTCGTCGAGTTGCTGGTTTTTACGGCTTGGCTTCACCCACTTTTCGAAGGTGAGGCGCAAGAGGTTGGGAAAAAGAGGAGCGGGTTGGCTGAGACCTTCTCTGTAGAGATTGAGGAGATATTGGATGCCTTCGGCAGCGTCTTGAACGGGATTGAGGATAAAGGGTTTCGATTCGCTTTGGAAGGAAAGCGCTGTGAGCTGGGGGGGCGGGAGTCCTTGGAGGGCTGCGAAACGACAAGCGATAAGGTGTCGTATCCAAATTTCAAGGAGGCGAGACCCGTTCCATGAACCTGGATTGAGGGCGGTTTGATCGGCGGTTCCTCGGTGGGTTTGCAGGCTGCCGAGAAGGGAGGTTTCAGAGAAGCGTAGACGAATGCGGACGTTTTCTATTGGACGTTCCCCCAGGGCTTCTTGGAGGATTGCCGCTATGGGAGAAGCGTTGTCGATTTCATCGCGGAGCTTTGTCAATTCCAGTTTTCCGGGAGGAAGCAGCTTAGCGGAGCGAATTTCCGGTTGGGAGATTTCTCCGATATCTCTTCGTGCCTGGATTCGTTGAGCGAGGTCGCGCCGAAATTGGAACCGGTCAAGTCCTGTGTAGTCGAGTGTATCCAGTTCTTCAATATCCTCTGTTTCTCGAGAGATCTTTGCTTTTGCGGTTCTTTCTAAATAGTGTTTGCTCGGGTTGGCGAAGAACGAGATCAGTTCGTCTACTTGAACTTCGTCCAGCGATTCCGAAGCGGGTGGTGGGGGTGACGATGGCGCGCCGCTTTCTTGTTTGGAAGGTTTAATCCGAAAGTGATTGTGCAGCGCTGAGCGAGAGGGATTGTAGGTGAAGAGATTTCGATTTGCGAAGTAGGAAGGCGCGTAGGACTGACGTGGGTGGCGGAATAGGAGTTTGGCATATTCGTCGTCTCCGAGGGCCTGTTCAAGGTAGTTGAGGAGTTCAGCGACGACGCTGGAAGGCTCTTTCTGCTCGTCGCTCGTTTGGCTCAGACCGAGATAGCTTACATAGAGATTTTGGCGAGCGGAGAGTAGGGTTTCTAGAAAGAACTGACGGTCTTCATCTCGCGTATTGCGATCTCCCCTACGGACTTGAGCAGCGAGGAGGTCGAAGTTGAGTCGGGTGGTTTTACGAGGGAAATCCGCGTAGTTCATGCCGATGAGACATATGATTTTAGCGGGAATGGCTCGCATGGGCTTGAGGGAGCAGAAGGTGACGCCTCCGCTTAAGTAGCCGCTTCGCGAGGGGCTTTGCTCGAGCTTTTCAAGTAGTGCTTGAGAAACATCCGACCCTGCAGCCATGAGTTTGGGAAGGTCAGGGAGCGTTTCGAGGATGAGGGAATCCACGCTGCGGAAGTCTTGGCTCCACTCTTCTTTTTTAGTCTTGAGGCGTTCAAAGGCGCCGAGGATCCGCTTACGCCAGTCCGGCAAAGCGAGCCTTTGGTTTTGGCTTTCACGGATATCGAGGATTAGTTCGAGGCACTCGAGAAAACGACCGGCGGTTTCTCCGAATTCGCCTTCGAGCTCCGTGTACGGAGGAAAGGCGTGAGAGGCATCGAAGGCGTTTTCGACACCGAAGCACAGACCGGCGGCGATGCGGTTGCGAAGCTCACGCCAGGTATTGCGGTCGGTGGCGAACGCGCCGTTTTGCTGGCGGTGCTTGGCGTCCCAGCCCCAAGTTATCCCAAGGCGTCGTATCCAAGATTCTATGGCATCGAGGTCGTTGTCGGAGAACTGAAAGGTCTCCCGAAAGAGCGGTTGCGCCAGGAGAGAGAGAATTTCTTTGGAGGTGGCTCTGCCGGTCGCAGTTTGAATCAGGTCCGCGAAACCGGAGAGAACAGGGGAGGTCTTGTGGGAGGCTCGGTCTGCGATGGAGTAGGGTATTTCCAGCGGAGCGTCTTTCTGCGGAGTGAAGATGGCATCGATATGGGAGGAGTAAGCTTGGATGTCGGGAGCCATCACGAGGATGTCGGCGGCCTGCAGGTCGGGGAAGGCGTCGAGCTGGTGAACCAGGTAATCCCAGAGCGATTCGATTTCACGTCGTCGGCTAGAAGCGTTGTGGAACTGGAGGGTGCCGTCGAATGAGGGAAAAGGAGAATTTACCGCGGGGGAGGAGCGATCGACGAGTTCAAATAGATCTGATTGAAGAGTGGAGAGTTGGGTATGGGCGGCGGGTTCGGAGAAGCCGAAGTCGTCTTGAATGGGATCGCGGTCGATAATCGAATCGAGGAAGATTTGACTTTGTTTGCCGAGAGAAGGGAGGAGCGGATTGCCGTCGTCGTGTATCCATTCTTCGGGTACGATTTCTTCGGATTCGCGAGGCGTGGGTTGGCGGGCGGAAATTTTTGCGATTTCCTTGGTGGATTTAAGGTCTGCCCAATAGAGGTTTGAGGGTTGTAGTAGGAAAATGTGTACGGGGCGGAAGCGCGACAGGTAATCTAGGAAATCGAGATATATGGGCGCGAGGGACGAAACTCCGAAAATGAGGAGACGCTCGGGCCATAGTTCTAGGTTTGGCTCGGGTGGAGAGGCTTCTAGGAGGTGGAGGCGTCTCCAAAGGCGGGCGACGTGTGAAGGCTGCTTTCGGTTCGGATAGTGGGCCCGGCTAAGGCGTTTCCATATTTCACCTTGCCAATCGTATCCAGGTATGGGGGCATCTTCCCAGTTTATGATTTGCTCGGGACGATAGACGAGGTACTCGTCGTAGAGGCGGGCGAGG
>JBCCZW010000589.1:0-3099 GCA_039186805.1 Verrucomicrobiota bacterium | reverse complement strand
GTCCTTCTGGGGCGGCTACCGCGTAAAGCCCACTCAAATGGAATTCTGGCAAGGAGCCCGCTCCCGCCTCCACGACCGTTTCATGTATTCAAAAGACGGCGACGGCTGGAAAATCGAACGCCTTTCGCCTTAGAGGAGGTGGGACTTCAGTCCAACCCTTCCAACCAAAGAAACCCCTACAGACTCTAATAAAAGAACGCAGCCTGCACCGCGTCCGACCAAAGTCTAGAACCTTTCACCGTTGCCACCCTTCCGACCAGCACGTAGTCCTTCCCCCAATCACTTCCCTTATCAGTAAGTCGCCTGTCTTGGGGCAAATCCCTCCGTCCTTCCAGCGATGGCGGAACAACCAACTCTTGGGAGGATCCGACCAGTCAGGCGCAATATACTTCATCGCCCCACGGCTGACGAATTTCAAAGCGTCAAACAAAGCCTTCCGCTCCTCAGTATCGAGCTCACCCACTCTCCTACTTGGGCGAATCCTTGCTTTCCAAAGGATCTCGTCCGCCATCCAATTTCCCACTCCGGGAAACAAGTCCTGAATCAGCAAAAACGCCTTCAGCACTGCTTTATTGCGTCTTTCGCAAAATGAATCGAAAAGCCTGTAGTCAAATTTTGGTGACAGTACTTCAATGGCCAAGTCGCTCCACCAATCAGGCGCCTCCGCCCCCTGCCAAAACCGAATCCTCCCAAACTGCCTCGGGTCGCTGAAGACCAATCGTCTATGCTGCGTCTGAAGCGCCAGATGATCATGCTTCAATCGCTCGACCCCAATCTCATCCGCTCGCAACTGTCCTGTCATACCCAGATGCAATCCTAGCCAAACATCGCCCGAAAAACGCATCAGCATCTGCTTTCAATGGGTCTCCGCTGAATTTAGCGCCTCACCCACCAGAGTTTTTTCCAGGCCCACAACATCCTCGCCGCGAAAACACCGCACCGTCCTGTTCGCATCGACTTTTCGAATACGTTCGCTCAGCCCGGGATTCCAACGCTGAGAATAATAAGCTACTTCCGCTAATTCTGGCATGTCACCTATCCGGAATTCGATTTTGACTCCTGGTAGGGCTCGGGCGCCGCCCAGAACCTAAATGCTACTCGATCACCCAGTTGTAATGAAAGGAACTCAGCTTCTGATACCCCTCCTTCTTAACGGCAACCACATCCTCAATCCGGCAACCTCCAAGCCCCGGATAATAGAGTCCAGGTTCAATCGTCACTACAGAGTTTTCTTTCAACTTGTGAGAAACCGTCGATACGCGCGGCATCTCGTGAATCTCTAACCCGAGACCGTGACCCGTTCCATGGAAAAAGCCGACAGCTCCCTTCTCGTCCCGCTTTGTCTCATACTTGCGGCTCTCGAAGTAATCGCAAACCGCTCCGTGCACCGCCTTGCCATCTACCCCCGCCTTAACTTTGCCGAGCGCCGTCTTCTGCGCCTTACGAACCGCATCCACCAGATCGCTCTGCGCATCGCTAGGCCTACCCTTTAGGAAAGTCCGCGTCATATCCCCAAAGTATCCAGTCTTGGATACACGAGGAAAGCAATCTACGATAATCAGCTCATTCGCCCTCAAGGGTCCATTCCCCGCGCAATGCGGATCGCATGCCTGGTCGCCACCAGCGGCAATCGTGTCCATCGAAACCGAACCCGCTCGCAAGCAAGCTACTTCAATCGCCTCTCTCAAACGCTCCGAAGTCAGGGCTTTCCCCTCCAGATAGAGTCTCCCCTTTTTGATCGTCGATCTTTTAAGGGTTTCCTCAGCGGCTCTGATTCCCGCAGCGCTGCACTTATTGCCTTCCTTTATAAACTTCAGCTCCTCTTCCGTCTTGAACTCTCTCTGAGGAAACAAAGCCCCATCGGTCACTTCCAAGTCGATATCGTACTTCTGCAGCTTAAACGCCAGACCTGCTGGAAAATCGTTCGGCACCTTGAATCCAGGAATCTGATACAAGTCCGCCAGCACAGCTATAATTTCCGCATAGCCAACGCGAGCGACGCCAAATTGATCTCTGGCTTCCTCCACGCATTCCTCCAGCGACAAAACCACATCGAAACTCGATTCCTTCAAAGCTCGCGCGTACTCCAGTTGGCTCAACACCGCATAGGACTTTCTTCCCTTCTTGAAGGAGATAAACGCGTCCGGTACTGAAAACCGACCAAAGTAAAGCTGGTCAGCGCTCTTATGCGTATCGGCGCAGAGCAATAAGCTGCGACGCATGGAAGATTTCTTCGAAGTCCGCTTTTTCGGCATAGCGCCAATCAAGAACGACAAGGCGCTTCTGTAAAGACTGGACTACCGCCAATGCTTCCTCATCGGTCCATCCCTTCCATACAAAGGATCTCGGTCCGGGATGGCTACCTCGGCAATCATTCTCAAGGACCCATCATGATCGTCTTTCCGGTCGCGCTTCATATCCGCCGTAAACCCTAGAGGATAGGTTCCCGCCATTTGAAACCCTGCAGAAGCTTTCAGATTCTTGTGCCCCACCCCTGCCGGGATCAGCGCGAAATCGCCTTTCTCGACCTCTATCTTTCGCCCTTTTTCTCCTCCAAACTGAATTGTCGCCCTCCCATCGAAACAACCCAAAGCCTCATGAGTCGTCGCATGGTAGTGGTGATAGCCATACACGCTCCATCGCCATGGAGCCTGCCATCCATTTTTTAGATATAGTTCTTCGAAAACTCTATCCATCGCCGGACAGTCCTTCGACAAGACGTCTTTATAAACCAGAAAGGGCAGTCGAGGATTATTCGGCACCAAACCATCATCCTCAAAAAGGATTACCTCTACACGAGGCGAATCCGCCAAAAGCCCTTCAGCCCTTTGCGGCATCGTCTGTAACGTAGGCCTCCATCATCTCGCGAGTCACCCGATACTTCATCGCGCAACGGGGGCAAATCACCTCGATCATCTCCTCCTTTAAAAAGAGCTCCTCCTTGTCATGCAGCCAACCCGGTTTCAACATCTCTAGGATACGCTGCATATTACAGCCGCAGTGCCACCGCACATAGCGAGTCTCCAGCTCATTCACTTCCTCCGTCGCGTTTATCACGCGAACGTCGTCCACCGTAATCGAAGAGAACCAGTCGCGATC
>JBCCZW010000588.1:0-3105 GCA_039186805.1 Verrucomicrobiota bacterium | reverse complement strand
TTACGTGAATGAGGGCGTGACTTTCGATGCGGCGAATGCCCATCAGGCGGGGAGCCAGTATCACTATCATGCGAATCCGCCGGGCTTGCGCCATGCCTTGGGGGATAGCGTGGATTACGATGGAGATACGAACTCCTACATTGAGAATTTTTTCGGCAGCCATTCGCCGATTTTAGGCTGGGTGGCGGATGGCTTGCCGATTTATGGCCCTTACGGGTACTCGGATCCCTTGGATAGCTCTAGTCCGGTGAGGCGCATGATCTCGGGCTATCAGAAGAGGGATGGGACCAATGGTAGCGATAACTTGAATACGGTGGGGCGCCAGTCTTTGCCGCAGTGGGTCGATACGCTTGAGGGTCGGACGACGGGTTTGAATGCGAGTCAATATGGACCGGATGTGAGTGCGACCTACATTTTGGGTCACTATCTTGAGGACTACGCTTTCAAGGGGGATTTGGGGCTAACGCTTGGCTCGGATTTCGATCTGAATGCCTTTAATGCGCGTTATTGCGTGACGCCGGAGTTTCCGGATGGGACCTGGGCCTATTTTACTTGTATTGAAGAAGATGGGACGCCGGCGTTTCCGTATAATATATCTTTGGCGTTTTATGGGGATCCCGTTTCTGGGGCAGTGAATTCTATTAACGAGAGCGTGACGGTGCTGTTTCAGGGAGGAGCGAATAAGGAAGATACCGCTAGATTGGAGAGTTTTGATGGCCTGAGTGGCGAGGTAACGATTTCATGGGACATTGTGGAGGGCGGAAGTTATCGGATCGAGTCCACGGAGGATATGGAAGTATGGAATGCAGAGGAGTCTTTTGTGGCGGCGACGGATTCTCGCGCGACCCATGACGTTGGCCCTACTGAGGGAGCGTTAAGCAAGTTTTATCGAATCGTAAGGGAATCGCTAGCGGGGTATGATGAGTGAGCGCGCTGCGGAGGCATCTTAGAGTGTTGGTTCGGAAGTTGTCTCGAAGCAGCGCTTCTCAAGTGTCATCGCGTTCGGTACTCGACTTCCGCTGCGGCTTTGGGGATTTTCGCTTTTATAGAGTTTGATGAAGGTTTTGATTGTCGAAGATAATGATCGTTTGCGCCGCAGCATGTTGGAGTACGCGAGAGCGGAGGGTTTAGTGGCGGATGCTGTGGGCGATGGGGAAGAGGGTCTTTACAGAGCGGAAAATTGGGATTACGATGTAGTGCTTCTGGATGTGATGATGCCTAGAATGGATGGATGGGAGGTCTTGAGAAAATTGAGGGAAACGAGGACAACGCCTGTCATTATGGTGACGGCTCGGGATCAGATTGACGATCGGATTCGCGGTTTGGACGAGGGGGCGGATGATTACTTAGTTAAGCCGTTCGAGATGGAGGAA
Organism: Verrucomicrobiota bacterium; assembly: GCA_039186805.1. Taxonomy (GTDB): domain Bacteria; phylum Verrucomicrobiota; class Verrucomicrobiia; order Opitutales; family Opitutaceae; genus JBCCZW01. Next base: position 1,732 of record JBCCZW010000588.1, on the reverse strand, counting down.
TTGATGGCGCGGATTCGGGCGAATGTGCGGCGGTCGAAAGGGTCGCCTAAACCGCATGTCGAGGTAGGTGATGTAGGTTTGAATACAGCGAGCCGCACTGCCTATTTCAAGGGGGAAGCGGTAGAATTGACGGCTCGCGAGTACACGCTGCTGGAAATGTTCGTCTATAAGCGGAATGAGGTGGTTTCGCGGGATTATATTTACGAACGCTTGTTCGACGATCGAGATGAATCGATGTCTAATATGCTTGAGGTGTACGTGTATAAGTTGCGGTCGAAGTTCGGTAAGGACTCTATTCAGACTAGACGAGGGATGGGCTATATTTTTATGCCCGAGTAGAGGAGGAATTGACATTATCCGATCGATAAGAGCTCAAGCGCAGATATACTACGGAGGCCTGGTTTTGGCTTTAGTAGCGGTGATATTGGTAGGTTTTAACTTCTATGAACGGGCGAGGCGATTGGAGGAATTGGATCGGGTACTAAAGGGCGAGGTGGTGAATATCCTTCCGATAGCGATGGGCGTGCCGATCGATGGCCCCCCTCCGGGCGCCGAGGGTCTGAGAAGACCGCCGCCTTCCGATCGCGGGCCTCGCGATGGGCGAAGGTCTTCCCGCAATCCGAATCCAGAACACTTTCGTCGTAGCGAGGTCGGTCAGGAAACGCTCTTTCGAATTCAGCGTGATGGAATGTATTTGATTTCTTATGACGAGCGTGGGAATGAAAAGTTTCGCACCGAGAACGCTCCTGATCGAGAACCGCATTTAGGGGGCAAATTAACTAAGGGCGATTTGGGGCGTTGGATGGGAGACAATCGCGAGTTTCTGCATATGGCGCCGGGAAGAGGAGCCTTTGTTTTGGGTACAGACGGAAGCGATTATTTGGGCGGACTGGATTGGCTGATGTTCAAGGTAACTCTGGGAAGCCTATTGGCGACGGGAGGAATTCTCGTCTTTGGCTGGGTTTTAATGGGTCGGGCGCTGAAGCCGATAAGGCAAATTACCGAGACGGCGCAAGGAATTAGCGAAGGCGATAGTACCCGTAGAATCGATACAAAGTTTATTCAAAACGAGCTGGGCGAGTTGGGAGGCGTGTTGAATTCGACTTTCGATCGACTCGTAAAGTCCTTGCAGCAGCAGATACGGATTACGGCGGATGCCTCTCATGAGTTAAGAACGCCTGTTTCGGTTATTTTGGCGGATTGCGATTTGGCTTTGAGAAAGGATGCTCCGGCGGAAAGGAAGCAGGAGGCGTTGGAGTTGTGCAAGGAAACGGCTTTGCATATGAAGCATTTGATTGAGTCGCTGACCCAGATGGCGCGGTGGGATGCTCGCTCGGGGGTGATTCAGAAGGAGCCTTGCGATTTGAGGGAATTGGCCGATCAGGTTGTTAAGATGCTGAATCCTTTGGCGACGCGAAGCGAAGTGGCTTTAAGCGTGAAGGGGGAAGCGCCGGATGTCTCCTGCGACCCTCTCGCGATTAAGCAAACGATTGCGAATTTAGTGTCCAATGCAATCCACTACAACGAGCCAGGAGGAACGGTTGAAGTCTTGATCGAGCATAGCCAAGATGAGGTCTCTCTATGCGTCGAGGATACGGGCGTAGGGATTTCGGTAGAGGATTTGTCGCAGATATTCGAGCGCTTCTATCGCGTAGATAAGGCGCGCGGAATCGATGAGGGGCGCAGCGGATTAGGTTTGGCCATTTGTAAGGCAATTTTGGATGCGCACGGA
>JBCCZW010000587.1:0-3113 GCA_039186805.1 Verrucomicrobiota bacterium | reverse complement strand
GTCCAAATGCGTTTGTCATTTTGAGTAAGGTTTTCCGTTTATAATTTTGGTTTTCCTGCTAGCGGGCCCACGTTGCAGATTAGATAGAAACGTCGACTTCGAACAGAATTGATCGAGTCGACGGGGGTTAGAGGGTTCGGGAGAGGATTTATTCCAGAAAAAACTAATGAAGCGGAATAAGGGCTCCGTTTTAGGTTTTTCCGCAGGACCTTGGGCTGCATTTTGAGCCCGTTGAAAAGAGAGCGCTAACCGAACGCTAGAACCGGGAGTTGAAGTTTTCGAAGTAGTCTCGCCAGAAGGAGAATACCTTTACGATCGCGAATACTGCGGCGATTCCGAAAAGCAGAGCAGGGTAGAAAAGGGAGGCGGCAGTGAGACTGGATCGGGCGGAGGAGCGGAACTGCGTGGCGGCTTCGTCGAGCGCTGTGTCGAGGGTGCCGGTGGCTTCGCCGATTTGGTACTTTTGCTTGAATGTTTGTGGAAGCGTCTTGTTAAGTTGGATACGAGCGATGGGAGAGATTCCTGAAGCGATTTCTTTGAGCGCTTCCTCTGCTGCCTTGTGAAGCGCGCTTCTCTTGGTAGCGCGGGCGGCGGACTCCCAACTGCGATCAAGCGGAAGCCCCGCAGCTTGGCAGACAGAGAGCGTTTTGGTGAAGTTGGCGAGTTCGTGGTAGCGGATGAATCGTCCGAAGATCGGGGTGAGCCTTCCGAGGTGGTGACCTAAGCTGGGGAAAAGTTTGACACCTGCGATTGAGAACAAGGAGATTAGCCAAATGGGTATTAAAACCATGGATACTTTGGTGAAGTAGATTCCTGGCTCGCTTTCGACGACGATGTGGTTGAGTGGCAGCGCAATGGCTCCGAAGTGCAGAATGAAGAGGGGGTAGAGAGCTGCGAGCAGGGCTCTGCGTTTGGCTTGGTAAAGGTCGATTCGCTGGTCTGCGAGGACTTTCATGAATTTCGGAAGTTGGCCTGAGGAAGTGGCAGCGGAGAGAATTTCGATTTCCGAGTCTTGGAGGAAATGGGCATGGTTTAAGAGGCTTTGAGTCCAGTCTTTTCCGCTGCGAAGAGATTGCTCGAGGTCTTGAGTGGATGCGAGTTGATGACCCTGGCAGCATTTGACCGCCTCAGAAGCGCTCAAGCCGGATTCGAGGGCTTGAGCGACTTCGGTGAGCCAGGCGGCTAATTTGCGATCAGAGGGCATGGGACTGAGTTAATTAAGAAGAAAGGAGCGTTGAAAGCGAAGGATTATTGGAGAGCAATCTCATCGAGTAACTGGTATATAGTCGGTTTGAAATTTGTATCCGTTATTTTGGTATCGGATATGATTTTTGCAACTTTTGGTATTACGTAAGTTTAATGGAAGGCATGAACGATTCCTTCTCCTTTAGTCCTTCTGTTTGGTGGTTCATCACCGGTATCCTTTTGATCCTCGCTGAATTTATGATCCCGGGATTGGTTGTGGTTTTCTTTGGAGTCGCAGCTTTGCTGGTTTCGTTGATTGCCTATCTCGGATGGGTCGATGCGTTTAGCGCGCAGTTGCTCTTGTTTGTCATTCTATCGCTTACATTGCTCTTCAGTCTGAGATGGCTTGTAAAGGGTTGGTTTGTGGGAGACTCGGAGAAAGCGAGCGAATCCGACAGTTTATCGGATTACGTTGGGAACGAAGCAATTTGCCTGAGCGATTTCAGTGCTCGCGAACCTTACGGTAAGGTCGAGTACAAGGGAGCGGTTTGGAAGGCGAAATGCGATAGCGAACTCTCTAAGGGGTCTCGAGCAGTGATTCGATCCGTGGATGGGCTTTGTCTCCAAGTGGAGCCCCTCGAATAGGGGTTGCGAGGTTGGGTGTGTTGGGCGTGTGAGCCTACGGGGACTGGGAGGGAACCAGTCTCTAGGTTCCTTGGCGCGCGGTTCGGATCTGTCTCCAGATCCGCTACAGGGATAGTTAACAAGCAAAAATAGAAAGGTGTAAGTAGATGATTGAACCAGCTCAGATTATAGCAGGTCTTTTAGTAATCGCTGCTCTTGTTGTTCTCTTCAAGACGGCTCGAATCGTACCGCAGAAGGAAGCGTATGTGGTGGAGCGATTGGGTAAGTATTCAAGAACCTTGGACGCGGGCTTTCATATACTGATTCCGTTTTTGGGCAAGGTGGCCTATAAGCATTCCCTCAAAGAAGTGGCTACGGATGTGGAGTCGCAAACTTGCATTACTCGGGACAATATCGCGGTTGAGATTGATGGCGTTTTGTATTCACAAGTCTTAGACCCGAAGAAAGCGAGTTACGGTATTGAGGACTACATGTTTGCCGCGACCCAGTTAGCGCAAACGACTTTGCGTTCGGAAATCGGTAAACTGGAATTGGACCGCACTTTCGAAGAGCGGGATATGATTAACGCGAATATCATCGAAGCGATCGACAAGGCGTCCGAACCGTGGGGCTTGAAGATAACGCGTTATGAGATTCGGAATATCGAACCGCCTCAGTCGGTGAAGGATGCGCTTGAAAAGCAAATGCGGGCCGAGCGTGAGCGCCGCGCGGTAGTGGCCGAGTCAGAAGGCCAAAGAGAGGCGCGGATTAACGTTTCGATCGGCGAAAAGGAGGAGGCGATCAATCTCTCCGAGGGGGAAAAAATGAAGCAAATCAATGAAGCCGAAGGTAAGGCCCGCGAGATCGAATTGGTTGCTGAGGCGACTGCGCATGGCATCAAGAAGGTTTCCGAAGCGATCAATCTGCCGGGAGGCGAGAAAGCGGTGAGCTTGCGGGTTGCAGAACAATGGGTAAAGGAGTTCGGCAAGTTGGCTAGCGAGAATAATACCATGATCATTCCTTCCAATTTGGCAGACGTTTCGGGAACGGTGGCGACCTTGACCCAAGTGTTCCAAGGGGCAAAGAAGTGAATTTGGAATAGTGAATGTGAAATTTGGAATTGAGATGTTGGGCGGATGTAGCCCCAGCCGTGAGGCTGGGGACTGGAGTTTGGCCTTTTATTCGGGCAGTTATTTCATCACGCTGCCGCGAACAGGGAGCTTGCTAGATTGGAGACGCATTTCTGCGACTTCGTGGCCTTGGGCCCTGTTGGCGCGAAGTGGGATAAACTGGCCGGTCGCAAG
>JBCCZW010000586.1:0-3126 GCA_039186805.1 Verrucomicrobiota bacterium | reverse complement strand
GCTACATAAATAGCACCCTTACCGAATGGGATATGTTCCGACTAATGGCCTTCGATCATTTTAAAACGAACTTTGTAGACCGGCCCATCGGACAAGGTAGAACCATCCCGCTCGCGTTTAATATACAAAGCAACCTCCAATCGGAAACGGATAACGCCCAGAACTGGGTCAATTTGAATATAGGGGACAATTATGGCATCAAAGGCAGCGCTTTCGTTCGCGCCCACCACCTCACAGGCGAGAAAGAGTTCAAGGAAGAATTCTACTCAAATCTCGTAAACCCGAAGGAACTCGCCCTCTTCTCTCGCGCCGAATTCGATCAAACTTGGCGGCGGCCCTACGTGCTCACCAATCTCCGCTTAGGCATATATTGGGGAATGCTGGGAGGCTTGAATACCGGCCTATCGCTCTGGGACTGGACTCTTTCCGGCGTCCAAGCCGCCAACGGCGTCTACGACTCGGACGTAGTAGTGCCGCTAGGCGGCGAACACCGAGAGAGCGCCGAAGAAGAATTCTTCGGCAACGGGAGCGTTCCCGGACGCAACGGCGCCTATACCCTTAGCGATGAAATTCTCAAGACGATCGATTTCTTCAATGCCCACGCAGGTCAAATTTATCCGCAAGTCGCCACCTCTGCCTATTCGATCTTCCACAAAGGACTCAATTCCAACAACGCGATAGAGTTTCCGGTTCCGCCCTACACCGGTCCGATATCCAAGTCGAACACAGCCCGTTACCAGAATATCTGCTTTAATTTCGGAAACGGCGCAGCAATCGGCGATGCCGCAGCAGTCGTAAAAGGACAAGTCGCCCAAAGAAAAGAGCAAATCGCCTACAACGATTCTGGATGGGACATCCACGAAGGAAACTACGAACGCTGGATCGAGCAAATTGACCCTGACCAAACATCCAACGCCCTCTACCGCCTAAACCCCCCGCTAACGCCCGCCTCGCCCGTCTACGACCGCTTCGCCAGATCGGTCGGCAACGCCTCAGGCGCCGACAAGATGTATTTCAAATTCAACGACGAAGTATTCGACAACAGTCTGCCCTCGCAAATCACATTCCGAATCACCTGGCTGGACAACGGAGCCGAATGGCGTCTCCGCTACGACGATGGCAGCGGCGGCTTGGACACCGCTCACAGCGAAACGGGCGTCAATGACGGACAGTGGAAAACGACTCAAGCAATCACAGTTAATACCTCTGCCGCCAGCGGGGCATTCAACCAAGGAGGGCCCCTAGGCTCCGATTTCGTGATCAGAAACATCTCTTCCGGCTCCACAGATGCCATCTTCCACGGGATCGAAGTCACCGAAATCATCCGCCACGATTCCGTCTCGACTCACGTCCTCAATCCGGTTCCAAATAATGAATACGTAATCGGCGAAGAGGTCGAGATAGTGTCCTACGCCCATAACGATACCGAAATCTCAAGCGTCGATATACAAGTCGCCGGAGGAAGCAGTCTAACCGCGACCGGACCAGGCAAATCCCAAATTCACTGGTTCACCGTAGACAGTCTCCCCGCTCCTGACGCAAACGGTTTCGTGAATATCGATTCCTCCATGACCGATACCGCATCCAATACAATCCAAGCCATGACGCTTGCTTTAGACGTGGACGCCAACAAAGCGATCATTCGCTCTCCTGCAGAAGGAGCGACTTTCTCCTCAGGGGACCCCGTGAAAGTCACGGTCGTCGGTCATCACGACAACGGAATCGAAAAAATGAGATTTCGAGTACAAACCAACGGCGTATGGGGGCCCTACAACAATGTAAACGACGTTCCCTATGAATACGTGTTTGAAAACCTCAGCATGGGCCAGCACATCCTGCAGGTTCAAATGAAAAGCAATGCAGTAGGCGGCTCTTTTGAGCGCATCGACTCTCAAAACGTCACGATAGAAATCCAGTAGCGTTATACGGTAAGTCATCGAAAACTTAACGGTAGGCCAGGCGAGTGTCCTGGCCTGCAATTATCGATATGGTGATGACGCGTAGCGCAACTTAATTGCCAGAAGCGTATCTCTTATCGAAGACACGCTTTTAAGTCGGCAGCCTAAAGCCCTCGCATTGCTCCAAACAGCGCGAGGGCAAAGCCTTTTATCAAAGGCTGAGGCGAGGATAGAAATTAACGATCAAAGCGAAGAAACGCAATAGCAGTGATCACGCGCCAGGAGCAAGCTAAGCAAAGATAGGCAAGGTGCCTCCACGCTAGACGTAGTCTTTCCATATAATTCTCTGTTGCGATTACCGCAGTCGCCTACTCAATGTAAACGGGCATGAAATCGAACGTCCTTCTTTTCGTTTGCGACGACCTCCGCTGGAACGCCCTCTCAGGCATGGGACACCCCGAAGTCAAAACGCCCCACATCGACCAGTTGATGACGGACGGCGCCTCCTTCACCCGATGCTACATGCCCGGCGGCAGCGACGGAGCGGTCTGCATGCCCAGCCGCGCCATGCTCCATACGGGACGTTCCCTTTTCGAAATCGATAGAGAAGGCCAAGAAATCCCCGAAGGCCATACTTCCATAGGTCAACACTTGCAACTGCATGGCTACAACTGCTTCCACACCGGCAAATGGCATAATGGCGTCGCCAGCTTCGCTCGCAGCTTCAACGACGGCGACGAAATCTTTTTCGGCGGCATGGGCGACCAATACAATATGCCCCTCCACCGCTTCGACCCCAGCGGCCGCTACGAGAGTAGAATCGCCCGCGCTCCCGATGCCTTTCACAGCAAGGAACTAGAGTTTCAATCAGGCGACCACACCTCCGACGGCAAACACGCGACCGACGTCTTCATCGACGCTGCCGACAGCTACATCCGGCGTCGCCAAGATTCGGATACGCCCTTCCTGCTCTCCATCGCCCTCACCGCCCCGCATGACCCCCGCACCGCCCCCCCAAACTTCCACGAGCAATACAATCCAGAAGACACCACCCTTCCCGAGAACTTCCTAGCCTATCACCCCCACCAAACCGGGGCTCTCAACTCGCGCGACGAAAATCTCGCTTCCCACCCGCGCAAACCGGAGGAAATTAAAGAGCATATTGCCGACTACCATGCCATGATCGCCCACCTGGACGAAGGACTCGGAAAGCTCAGCCAAGCCCTCG
>JBCCZW010000585.1:0-3139 GCA_039186805.1 Verrucomicrobiota bacterium | reverse complement strand
TCCGGCATCGCCCAGATCGCCAGCAAGGAAGCCTACCCAGACCACACGCAATTTGACCCAAAATCCAAATATCACGATCCCAAGTCTCCTAAAGACAATCCCCGCTGGCTCATGGTCGATGTAAAATACAAGCAAGACATCAGGCGACTCGTCACCCTTCAAGAACTCAAAGCGAACAAAAATCTCGAGGGAATGCGCGTCATCATGCGTGGCCAACGCTTGTCTATCCAACCCGTCGAAGCCCCCCACTTCAAAGAAGTCCTTAAGATGGCCGGCCACTCCGCAGCCCAAATTGATAAACTTGTGCCCTGAAAATGGGATTGGACTTACGTCCAATCCAGCGAAACCCACCTGCCTCCTCCCTAGGATCAAGCTCCTGCTTCAGAGAACCTCCGAGGGAAATCGTCTCTCATGAAAATATCCCGCCTATACGCCAAGCAAATCGACTACCACATGGGCAACAAAGTCTGGAATCCGAAAATCCAGTTCCCCACCAAGGAAGTCATCATTGTATTCATTGAGACGGATACAGGCCACATCGGCGTTGGAGAGATCTGGGCATTCTACGGCTCCTCTCGTTCAATAATCGAAATTATAAAGCAAGACATCGCTCCCATCGTCGAAGGCGAAGACCCCACCTTCATCGAACGCATTCACGCCCTCGTCGGAGGGCTCGCTCCCATTGGCTCCATAGAAGGCATTCTCATGAATGCGCTTAGCGGAATAGACCTCGCGCTTTGGGATCTGCAAGGCAAAGTACACAACTCCCCACTCTACAAACTCCTGGGGCCTTTACGCGACAAGGTATACACATACGCGAGCGGCGGTCTCTACGGTCACGACAAAACTCAAGCGGATCTCCAAGCCGAGACCAAGGGCTACATCGACGAAGGCTTCGATGCCGTCAAAATCAAGATAGGCGGACTCTCCCAAGAAGAAGACATCGCCCGCGTCGCCGCGACTCGAGAGGCGATCGGAGCGAGTGCCAAACTCATGGTCGACGCTGTCCACGCCTACGACGTCCCCCAAGCCCTCCGTATCGCAGAGAAAATCAGGCCCTACGATATATACTGGTTCGAATCCCCTGTCGCTCTAAGCGATGTCGCTGGTCATGGTATTTTGAATACGCGTGGGGGCATCCCCGTCTGCGCCAACGAATCGCTTTACGGACTGAGCTCCTACTTCGATCTCATGAAGGTCCGCGGAGCAGAGTACATCCACTTCGACCTAACCGTCTGCGGAGGCATCACCATGGCCAAGAAGATCGCCGCCCTCGCCGAAGCCTATGACCTCAAGTGCACGCTCCACGCCGCCAACGGTATCCACTTATTCCAGACAAGCATCCACTTCGCGGCCGCTATCCCAAACGTTGAATCCGTCGAATACCATCACGTTCATCAATGGATGCGCGACAGCGCTCCCTCTGAAGCGATGGCCCATCAAAACGGCTACGTCCGTCCTCTAGAAGCATCCGGCATCGGCACCCATTTCATCACCCCTGAATTCGTCGACCAACAAATCGCGGCACAAAAAGAAATCTCCGAATCCCAAAGATAGGGTCCGACCAGTCTACCTTGACTAACTGCCAGTGAAGCACCGGCCGCGTCGAATGTTGAAGCGCTAGGCACGGAAGGCCAACGCCTCGATCTGACACCAACTCGATACTCCCCGCGGTAACGAGTTCCACTCCCCCTCAATTGCCTTCAAGATTCGCATCTACAATCTCGCAATCAGCAAGGAAACTCCTCCCTTTCGCCCGATGAAACTGCGCCTAATTATAATCTCCTTATTTATCACACCCCTAGTCGCTTCAGCCGATCGCCCCAATGTCCTCATCATCATGGCCGACGACATGGGCTACTCGGACATAGGTTGCTACGGCGGAGAGATCCCTACCCCACACATCGACCGCCTCGCCGCCAACGGCCTCCGCTTCACTCAATTCTACAACACAGCCCGCTGCTCCCAAACCAGAGCTGCCCTCCTCACCGGGCTCTACCAGCACCAAGCCGGGATGGGCGTCCTTGCCGAAACTCCCAAGGAAGCAGTGGACCCAGCCACTAAAGCTCCCGGCTACGCTCAAACCCTCAATCGAAACAGCGTTACCATCGCCGAAGTCCTCAAAGAGGCAGGCTACCGTACTTATATGGGAGGGAAATGGCACCTAGGTTACCACGCCAAACACAAATGGCCCAACCAACGAGGCTTCGACAAATTCTACGGTTCCATTTCAGGAGCTACCAGCTTCTTCAGACCCAGCGGTCTCCGCTCCGTTTCCTTAAATAATGACATCCTCCCGCCTCCTAAGGACCCCGAATACTACACCACCGACGCCTTTACCGATTACCTAATCCAATTCATCGATGAGCAAGAAGACGATGCTCCATTTTTTGGATACCTCTCTTTCACTGCCCCGCACTGGCCGCTCCATGCCCGAGAAGAAGACATACAGAAATTCGTGGGCAAGTATACTAACGGCTGGGACGCGCTTCGCGCCGAACGCTGGCAACGCATGCTGAATCTCGGCGTCGTGAAGGCCGAATGGGGACTCTCCCCACGCGACGACGGCGCTCGTAGTTGGAATAAACTTACTGAGCAGCAAAAGAGAGAGCTCGATTTCCGCATGGCGGTTTATGCTGCAATGGTCCACCGCATGGACTACAACATCGGCAAAGTCCTCGCCTTTCTGGAAAAGCGAAACCAACTGGATAACACCCTCATCTTCTTCCTTTCCGACAACGGCGGCTGCGCAGAGCCCTACGAAGACCTTGGCGGCGGCAAATTCGAAAACATCAACAACCCCAGCAAAGCCGGCATGGCGAAAGACAACGGCACCTCCTACGGCACCGGCTGGGCTAACGCCTCCAACACGCCCTTCCGCCGCTACAAAGCCCGCCTCCACGAAGGCGGCATCGCCACGCCCCTCATAATCCATTGGCCCGTCGGCATGCAAGCGGAGCCAGGTTCGCTCACAGACGCCCCCGGATTTGTCGCCGACTTCATGCCCACCATTCTTGATGCCACCGGAGCCACGTATCCAAAAACTTACCACGGAGGAAAAAAGATCCACCCCCTTCCCTCAAAGAGCCTCATGCCCGTCGTAAAAACCGGCGCCCGCGAGCAACCCGAATGGATGTTC
>JBCCZW010000584.1:0-3140 GCA_039186805.1 Verrucomicrobiota bacterium | reverse complement strand
CACGGAGTAAGCGTAGATGCAGGTTTCTCTCATTGAGAAATCCTCAATCAGATCTTGAGCAACTCGGTGTATCGCGTCCGCTTTTTCTTCACTTAGCAGAAGGCTTAGGCATCCAAATTCTCGATTGATCCGCTGACCGCCATCCGTCAACTTGCCATCGCACTCCGCGAGTCGCCAATTGCTTACGCTCGCTCCTGACACGCCATTTTCCAGCAGAGAGTTTAGAAGAGGGTAGATGTCCTTCCGATGGGCGATTATATTAAGCAGCTTAAGGTCTTTGCTAACTCCTTTGGAATTGGATTCGAGCTCGGCGGCTTTGGCGTCGTGAATCAGAAGTTGGTTGGCTCTCCATTCGGCGCTTCCATACAAATCATCGATGGCTCTCACCATTTGTTGGACACTAGCGGAGTGCTTCTTCTTTTGAAATACGCTGGCCATATTGGTCAGACCTTTGCAGATCGGCAGTTGGTAGACCAAGCCGCGGCCGGGTTGATCGACATTTCCAGTTTGAGCCATAGCTTGGAAGACCGCGTCCGCATCATATTTGTCTACTACAACTGAGATTAGCTCTTTGTCGTGCTTCTTTGTAATTCTAAGCAGTCCCAAGCGATCTCGCAGACCGTATCCACGAATATAGGATATCGTTGCGCCTTGAGCTCCCGCCTTGATGGCTGATCGAGCAATCGGGTCGGCTGCATTCCTGTCTGCGATGTGGATTAAGACGGTTAGGTCTTCCTTGAAGTTGATATCAAAACTGACGGATTCGAAATCGTATCTGCCTGGCGTCCATAGCGGATAGTCGCTTGAGCATGAGAGATTGTCGCAGGGCGTTGCGAAAATCGATCCTACTCCGTATCGGCGTAGTTTTCCTACCATTACGATTTGCTCCATTAGGTGGTCTACTTCGACGACCGGAGCCAGGAAATTCAGTACTTCTTGTTCTGGGGATATTGCGGGTAGAAATGACTGGTACCAACGTTCTTGCACAATGGCGCCCCGCGCGTTCAGGGACATTGCATGGGCGGCTCCCGAGCCCAGGACCTCCTCTAGTACTTCGGCGGTACTTTGCCGCGGAAGGATGGCGGTGACCAGAGAGTAGTTGGAGTAGGATTTAAAGGGCATCGCTTTCCACTGGGTTTATCTCCGCTTCACGCGATCTGTTTACGATGAGACCAACGGTCAGCACCGTTATAATGGGTCCTACGGAGGCTAAAGCCAAGATGCCGAATCCGTCGCTGACTCCTGGGATATTCGCGCCGATGCCTAGCCCCATCGAGAGGACTAATGGCACGGTGATGGGTCCGGTGGTTACGCCTGCGCTGTCCCAAGCGAAGTTGACGAATTCGTCGGACGAAATGAACGTCAGGAATAGCAGGAGGACATAGGGCGGAATCAGCAGGAAAGTGAGATTCAGGTTTTCGAATGCCATTTGAGCGACGCCCATTGCGATTCCCAAGCCCACTCCTATGGCGACAACTTGCATTAGTAGGTTCTTTTTAAATACGCCTACTGTTACGTTCTCGACAGTTTCGCCGAGAGCGTTCAATGCGGGTTCTGCCAAAGTCGCCCCGTAGCCGAGGAAAAACGCGAACAATATCGCTACGGTCTTTCCGTACAAGGGATTCTCAAACATTGGCCTGGCGGCGACATCCAGGCCCCAAGGTACAATTGGGGCGAAGGTGCTCGGGACATTGGCTCCGAGTTGAGTGCCTAGCGGGGTTAAGCCTAGTGTCAGTCCAAGGCTAAAGAGGCACATGCCGAAAACCGAAAACACGATTCCGATCGCTATCTCGTCGCTCTTGCGTAGTTTCTCCTTCAATACGAAAAGTAGGGTTAAGAACAAGAATCCGCAGAGTGGAAGGATGGCTTGCAGGGCTATTAGCAGAGAATTCGAAAACTCCTCGAATATCAGGATATTCGAGTCCCATGGCTGCTCGGTTTGCTTGCCGAAGAAATCAACCAAGACTCCTGAATCATCTTTTTTTACGAGTACGATCTCCATATCGCGATGGACGATCATGCCATTCTCGAGAGTCGCTTTTCCTGCGAGGTAGCGGGTTTCGAAATTTCCAAGCGTTTCGGCCGAAAAGCCGCTCTCCTTGTAGCGCTCGAATTCATCGAGACTGAATCGTAAGAGCTGTTCTTCTGTCCTGGAGCTTGCGCTGAGTTTCGGAGATTCCGCTGTGGTGACTTGCAGGTCTGCCACCGGCTCTCCTTGGTAGTTCGCTGCGCCGTAGTAATCCTGTTGCCAAAGGTGAGTCAGAGCTAAGCCGAGCACTGCGATAATAGGAAAGAGCGAGGCTAAGGTTACGATTCCAAAGCCGGATCCGCCCGCTTTTTCGTCGCCGATAATACGGCATACGCCGATTCCCAAGGCCAATACAAGCGGCACGGTCACCGGCCCTGTAGTGACGGCGCCGCAGTCCCATGCGAGTCCGATTACTGGTTTTAACACGGGATCGAAATAGGCGAAAAGGGTAAGGCCGCATAGTAGCGTGACCAAGGGCAGGATGAATACTTTGAGAGACCACCCATAGAAGAAGCGCAGTATGCCAAGCATCACCGCGACGCCTACGCCGACTCCAACTGCTGCTACTAGCTGCCCCGAAAAGTCGTTTAGCAAGCTGTACAGAAGAGGAGACTCCGCGGGCGAGACGCCGCTGCCTGCTTTCTTCAGTACCGAGATCGCTGGTTCGGCGAAAGTAGCGCCAACTCCAAGGAGGAAAGAAAAGCCGAGTATGAGCGGGAGCTTGGAGTTGCGGGGCAGGATGGCGCCAATGGTTTCTCCGAAGGGCATTAAGCCCAGTCGAAGCCCTTCCATAAAGAAAGTCAGACCGATGATTACGATGATTAGCCCGAGTCCGATGGTGAGTCCGTATACGATCGGAAGGTGAAGAAACAAAGCTTGGAAAAGTATGAGATATGCGATGATGAACCAGACGCTTTTGATCTGCTCAGTCGCCTTCTGTTTGAAGTATCTCCAAAGAATAGAGGCCACCCCGCCTAAGCCGAGAGTTGCGAAGGCGGATTTCTTTTTTTTGGATTCTCTGGGGTTATTCAATGGGGGCTCTCGTTAGCCGATTATGCGCCAAGCGAGGCATTTTAGATCAATCAAAACAAGATCGTTTCAAAAGGCTTAT
>JBCCZW010000583.1:0-3154 GCA_039186805.1 Verrucomicrobiota bacterium | reverse complement strand
GCCGAATGTGCTTTTTATCGTCGTTGATGATTTAGGATGGAGGGATTTGTCGGTACAAGGGAGCGCGTTTCATGAGACTCCTCGGGTGGACGCCTTGGCCGAGAGTGGCGTACGCTTTTTGCAGGGTTATGCGAGTTGTCAGGTTTGCAGCCCATCGCGGGTCAGCTTGATGACGGGGCTTTATCCGGCTCGCTTGAATACGACGGATTGGTTTGGAGCGAAGGCGGGCACTGATTGGAAGCGGAATACGAAGCTTCTGCCTGCGGAGTACGAATTGAGTTTGGATCATGATACGGTGACGGTGGCGGAAGCGTTCAAGGAAGCCGGTTATAAGACTTTCTTTGCGGGCAAGTGGCATTTGGGAAAAAGTGAAGGAGATTGGCCGGAACACCACGGCTTCGACATAAATGTGGGAGGCCACGATAAGGGTTCGCCGCCGGGCGGCTTCTTTGCGCCTTACACGAATCCTCGTATGGAGAGCGGAGCTGCTGGAGAATATTTGCCGCTTCGCCTGGGGGAAGAGACCGCGGCTTTCATCAGGGAAAATGGCGACGAGCCTTTCTTCGCGACCTTGTGCTTTTACGCAGTTCATGCGCCTTTGCAAACGCCGCGGGAGTTGTGGGAAAAGTATCGCAAGAAGGCAGAGAGTCTGCCTCGGGCGACGCATCGTTACGAGATCGAACGGAGGCGACCGATTCGGGTCGTACAGGACAATCCGATATACGGAGGACTTGTCGAAGCGATGGACAGCGCGGTGGGTCGAGTGATGGATGCCTTGGAGGAAACGGGGCAGACTGAGAACACGATTGTGGTGTTCACGTCGGATCATGGAGGCGTTTCTTCGGGCGATCATTGGGCCACTTCCAACCTTCCGCTGAGGGGTGGCAAGGGCTACCAATGGGAGGGTGGCTTGCGCGTGCCCTTTATCATCTCTTGGCCAGGGAAAGTAGAGGCAGGTGTAAATTTGGATACGCCGGTGATCGGTACGGATATTTTTCCGACTCTGTTGGATTTAGCAGGTCTGCCGCTCAAGCCAGAGGCGCATTTCGATGGCGAAAGCTTGGCGGGAGTTCTAGAAGGACGAGCCTTGGATAAGCGGCCGCTGTTTTGGCATTACCCTCATTATGGGAATCAGGGCGGCGATCCGAGTACGGTGATTTTAGATGAAGGCTGGAAGCTGATCCATTACCACGAAGGGAACCCGGATGAGCTATATTATCTACCGGATGACCCGGCGGAATCTCGAGACCTAGCGGACCGTTTTCCGGAGCGGGCGTCTGAGTTAAGAGCTCGGCTGAATGAGTGGATGGATGAGGTGGACGCGCAGATGCCGATCCCCAATCCGAATTTCGACGCGGATAAATTCGCTCAAGAGCAAGTGCGAAAGGTGGAGGTGATTCGTCCCGATCTGGAGAAGAAGGCGGAGGAGATGCTGCAAGCCGATTGGGAGCCGAATCCGAGTTGGTGGGGAAGCGAATAGGGTTTGCTTTTTTGCAGGAGGCATTGGGGAGCGCGGGCTTGAAGGTCTCGCGTGTCTCAATGGGGAGGCAATAGAGGATATAGAGTTTCGCGGCTTGAGCGCTCTTCAGGGGCGGTCGCGGGTTTTGATTTACAGTATCATGCGAAGTCATCGGAAAATTGACTTATAATGAAAATGACCCGCAGGAATTTTGTGAAGGCAGGAACTGCATCTGCAGTATTGGGGATAGCGAATCATTCTACCCCTGCTTTCGCGGCGATGGCGAACGGCGCGAAGGATAAGTTTGGGGGATGGACGGGGAAGAAGTTTAAGGCGACGGGATTTTTCAGGGTGGAGAAGGAGGATCGTTGGTGGTTCGTTACTCCGGAGGGAAATGCATTCTTGAGTTTCGGGATCAACCACTTGGTCCCGGACTTGTTTAAGCAGGACTATCATCGAGAGGAAATGCAGGCCTTGCTGGGGATAGAGGATCTGTCGAATTATCAGCTGTTGGCTCCGGCTTTGAGAAAGTGGTATCTGCAGACTTGCAAGGACTTTGGATTCAATACGGCGGGCGTGCATAATTCCCTGAGCTTGATCAATCAACCTAAGCCTGAGCTCCCTTACATGCAGCCGATCCGCTTTATGGATGTTCCGCATTGGCGGACGGAGGTTCCGGACGAGAATTTTAAGGATATGTTTTCGGAGGAGTTTGCTTCAGAGTGCGATCGCTTGGCGAAGCGCTTTACGGCGAATGCGAAAGACGATCCTTATTTGCTGGGCTATTCGATGACGGACTGTCCGCTCTTCACCGAAGAGGACCTGCGCGAGCGAACGGATGTTATTGGCGGAGCGAGAAGAAAGTCTCGCATCGGCTTCCCGCGTAAATTGAGGAACTTGGGAAGCGAGTCTGCCGGAAAGCGGGCTTATGTAAAAGCGGTGGAAGAGCTCTATGAAGGCCGTATTGGCAAGTTCAACGAGACTTACGGCACCCGTTTCGGCTCTTTCGACGCTTTGGAGTCAGCGAAGGACTGGAGACTCCATACAGAGCTTTTCAACGGGAATGAGACGCGCGACAACATCGAGTTTTTGAAGATCTGCGTCGATAAGTACTATCAGGTAACCAAAGATTCGATACGGAAGTACGATGAGAATCACATGTTCTTTGGCGACAAGATCAATGCGAATACAAACGCCATGGATACTGTGCTGCCGGTTACGGAGAAGCATACGGACGTAGTGATGTATCAGATGTATGCGAAATTCGAGGTTCAGGAACCGGGGTTGGAACGATGGTCTCGGGTCACGGATAAACCTTTTCTGAATGGAGACTCCGCGTTTACGATGGTTACCGACGACATGCTGCGTCCTTATGGCCCGGTGGCGGACTCGCTGGAGCAAAGAGCGGAGTGGACAAAGGAATACATGGAAAAGTCATTTTCTCTGCCGCATTATGTGGGTTGGCATTACTGCGGCTTGATCGATGCGACAATGAAGCATCCGAGGAAGCAGGCGAGGCAGCATTCAGGTCTGGTGAATCAGTACGGCCAACCTTATGGACTTCTGCAAAAGTATATAAAGAATTTCACAAGCGAGATGTATTCGATTGCCACGAGAGGGGCGTGATCGGCTCGAATAAGCGAAACTTTTTTGGATTTTGCCCCAGCGGCCTATTATAGAATATTCAGATAGGCT
>JBCCZW010000582.1:0-3174 GCA_039186805.1 Verrucomicrobiota bacterium | reverse complement strand
GCGTTCAAGTCGCCGATCCATCCATTAATCCCAAGCCAACCGTTAATCTGCCAGGAGTCGATTGGATAGTGAGTATTGAAACCAACCAAAGCGTAGGTGACCAGACCGATGGAAATGATCCAAACGTTCTTGAAGAGAATGTTCACAGCATTCTTTTGCTGCGTCAGACCCGCTTCGAGCGTTGCGAAGCCAAGGTGCATGATGAAAACCATGGCAGCCTCAATCACTGTCCAGAGCATTTAAACGGTGAAGAAATCAAACGCGTAAGCGTAGTCGCCTTGGGCCTCGATTAACGCGTCGTAATCCGCGCGATAATCGTCGGCTTGGGCCGTCGCCGCACCGAAAGATAGGATCGCCATCACCATGAACAGCGAAAACCTAGGGAATAATGTAAGGAGTTTTTTCATGTCGTTCGACTCAATGATTTTATTGAAGGAATTGACCCTGCGTACGTGCAGATCAAAGACGTGCCCGCTATCAGCAACCAGCATGCCAGCAGTGAACAACTTTCAAAAAAGCGCTAACAATACGTACGAATTGTTCAAAAAGTATTACGCAGACGCATTAATTACGTTCATCGCCCATGCGAAATCGATTGCTCAATTGTATCCAATCCGAAACGGAATTTTCTCTCTTCGCTCTTTTTTGAGCGATCCCAGCAATCAAATCTCCCGATTTACGCTGAGCCAAACCTAAGGGAATTTCCAAGAAGCCTTATCACTACGCGACAAATGAAAAAGCGATCCACTACATGAACCGCTTTCCATAAAAGTAATACTGAACCCTAAACTCAAACGAGCTCTTCCGCAGTGCTTCCTATATATAGCTCCTTGAGCTGCTTATCCGTCACGCGGCTTGGGCTCTCTGTCATGAGACACTGACCCTTTTGCGTTTTCGGGAAAGCGATCACATCGCGAATACTCGGCGTTCCCGCCAATATCGCGACCAGACGGTCCATCCCAAACGCAATGCCGCCATGAGGGGGCGCTCCATACTTGAAGGCTTCGAGCATATAACCAAATCGGCTTTCGACCACATCCTTAGGAATCTCCAGAACATCTTCGAAGATCTTCTTCTGGACATCCGTTTGATGGATACGAATCGATCCGCCTCCCAGCTCAACGCCATTGAGTACCATATCATAGTGCTGACCGCGAACCGCCTTAGGATCGCTATCCAACAATGGAACGTCCTCTGGAACAGGCGCTGTAAACGGATGGTGAGAAGAAACATAACGACCTTGTTCCTCATCGTAGATCATGAGAGGAAACTCGATTACCCAAAGGAAGTTATACTGATCATCGGGAATTTTAAGAAGGTCGCGCTTCTTGAGGAGCTCCGCGCATTCTAAACGTATCCTGCCAAGAATCGCGCAAGCCTGCTCCCACTTAGATGCCGCAAAGAACACAATATCGCCCTCTTCTAGATCCAGAGCTTCCTTCAAAGCAGCTTTCTCATCCTCAGAGAAAAACTTCACAATCGGAGACTTCCACTCGCCCCCTTCGATCTTGATAAAAGCCAAGCCTTTCGCTCCAAGCGATTTCGCAACCTCCTCAAGATTCTTCATTTCACCCTGAGTCACGTTTGCCAAAACGGGAGCCTTAAACGCCTTAACTACTCCTCCATTGGCGACGGTACCGGAAAAAACCTTGAAGCTTGAGCTCGCAAAAGTCTCGGAAAAGTCTGAAATCTCCATCTCGAATCGCGTATCCGGTTTATCAACACCGAAGCGATTCATTGCGTCCTCGTACGACATTCGCGGGAACGGAGTAGGAATATCGATCCCTTTGGTTTCCTTCCAAACACGCTTCATCAAACCCTCCATTAGGGCGTACATCTCCTCGCGATCCACAAACGAGAGCTCGATGTCGAGCTGCGTGAATTCCATCTGACGGTCCGCCCGCAAATCCTCGTCGCGATAGCAACGCGCTACTTGATAATAGCGCTCAACGCCCGCCACCATGAGCATTTGCTTAAATTGCTGCGGCGATTGCGGCAGCGCGTAAAAGCTGCCTGGCTGAGCGCGGCTTGGAACCAGATACTCGCGAGCGCCCTCGGGGGTACTCTTGAACAAAGTCGGAGTTTCCACTTCGTAGAAACCTTCCTCATCCATATAATTACGAACCGCTTTATTCGTTTCGTGGCGAAGCTTCAACGTCTTACGCATCTTGTTACGACGCAAATCGAGATAGCGGTGCTTAAACCGAAGGTCTTCGTTTACTTTATCGCCCTTCTCATCATCGATCGGGAACGGAGGCGTTTCGGAAATATTGTGAATTTCAAACGACTGAAGAGAAACCTCAACCGCTCCTGTGGGAAGTTTTGCGTTTTGATTTTCAGCTTCGCGAGCCTCGACGGGACCCGTGACCTGAATCACAGACTCGGGCTTTATACTATTGAGAAGCTGATTTGTCTCATCATCGAAATTATGCGGGTGCGCCTTAACCTGCGTTACTCCTTCGCGATCCCTCAAATCTATAAAAAGAATACCGCCTTGGTCGCGGATCGTATCCACCCATCCGACCAAGGATACCGATTTTCCAACATCGTCATGACGAAGTTGGGCACAATGATGCGTACGTTTCATAATTTCTGAAAAAGAGGCCGAAATTGCGCACTTCTAAACAGAGAAGGCAAACTTCAATTCCCTAGACCCAAAAAGTTTCCATTCGATTTTCGCTAAAAAGCTCTCAAAGCCCTTTCCCAAGCCTCGCCTTTACACTCCTTTAAAACTAAACTCCTCTAAAATTCCGATTATCAAGGGAGCTGGCGCGCGCCATGCAAATACCCCAATAAGAGGACTCTTGGTCCTCGAACGCGGCCCCAAATTCCGCGTCAATCAATCAGAAAAAGGAGGACATATGACTCTCATCATACGCGACGAACTCGTAAACCCACCCACTTGGTTTACCTCGTTTAGAGATCTAACGCTCATCTGCAGTCTCCGCCTCCACACCGATATCGTCATCGAATCCAAAGAGCCCGATATCTACTACAAGTTTCTCAAAGCCCGCGGGGGAATGGACTTCATCGAAGACTTCGTCCGACCCGGCAGCGAAGACGGCCTCCGCCTCGACACCGAATTCAAATTCGACCCCTCGATCGTCGTCGACCGCATCACGCCCGAAAATACCCACCAACTCTACAACCGCATACAATTCGCGAGCGTCTTGT